>JACCYD010001226.1 GCA_013696695.1 Deltaproteobacteria bacterium
GCAGCTCCAGCGGATCTTATTGGAGCGAATCGGCTGGTGCCCGCTATGTACGCGGCCGTTCCGCACGCGCCACTCGTCGCGATCGAGGCCGCAACATGAGCGCCGAAAACCGATCAGGTAGTACTAAGCTGTGCGCTCCCCGGCCGGCGCGCTACGTTCGGCTCAATGAGTAGTCAAGCTCCCCTCGTCTTCATCATGGCCGCCGGTCTCGGGACGCGGATGAAGAGCGACACGCCGAAGGTGTTGCACAAGGTCGCGGGCCGTCCGCTGCTGCACTGGGTGGTGACCGCCGCGCGCGCTGCAGGCGCGGGCAAGATCGTCGCGATCCTCGGTCACAAGTCCGAGCTCGTGAAGGTCGCGCTCGACGCCAGCTTCGGTGTCGACGCGATCGGCATCGCGATCCAGGCCGAGCAACGCGGGACCGGTCACGCGGTGCAATGCGCGTTGCCCGCGGTGGCGAACGAGCCCGACGATCGCATCGTGGTCATCCTCACCGGCGACGCACCGCTGTTGCGCAGCGAGCGGATCGCCGAGCTCGCCCGTGCATGTCAGGAATCGCCCGCCGGCATGGCGCTGCTCTCGACGGTGCCGCCGCGCCCGATGCCCTACGGCCGGCTCGTTCGCGAGGACGGCAAGCTGACGAGGATCGTCGAGCACAGCGACGCGACGCCGGAGCAGAAGCTGATCGCCGACACCAACGCCGGGTTCTACGCGATCCGGCTCGGTCACCTGCGCAAGGATCTCGACACGCTCCGCGCCGATAACGCGAAGGGCGAGCTCTACCTCACCGATCTGGTCTCCCACGCAGGTGCGCGGGGCGGTGCCACCGCGATCGACGCACCGTTCACCGAGGTCAGCGGCATCAACGATCGGGTCGATCTCGCCTGGGTCGAGACCGAAGCGCGCAAGCGGATCAACGACGCCTGGATGCGCGAAGGCGTGACCATGGTCGATCCCGCCACCACGTACATCGATGCCGAGGTCGGCCCGATCGGCAAGGACGTCTGGATCGGCCCGAACGTCGCGCTGCGCGGCAAGACGTCGATCGCCGATGGCGTGCGCATCGATCTCGGCAGCGTGATCACCGACGTCACCGTCGCCGAGCACACCAACATCAAGCCGCACACGATCATGACCGAGTCGACGATCGGCGCGCGCGTCCAGCTCGGCCCGTTCTCGCACTGCCGCCCGGGCACGCGGCTCGACGAGGACGTCCACCTCGGCAACTTCGTCGAGACCAAGAAAGCGCACCTGATGGCGGGCGCGAAGGCGAACCACCTCTCGTACCTCGGCGACGCGTCGGTCGGCGCGAAGTCCAACATCGGCGCCGGCACGATCACGTGCAATTACGACGGCGTTGGCAAGTACAAGACCACGATCGAGGCGGGCGCTTTCATCGGCTCCAACGCGACGCTGGTCGCACCGGTCACGATCGGTCGCGACGCCTACACCGCCGCCGGCAGCACGGTGACCAAGGACGTGCCGCGAGGGGCGCTCGCGATCAGCCGCCCGATGCAGGTCAACCGCGAGGGTTGGGCGGATCGCTTCCGCGAGGTGCAGGACAAGCGCAAGAAGCCCGACGGGACCTGACGAAACTAGCGTTTTCTCGCTCGAGGTTTCGCGGTATCCCAGAAGACCATGTTCTGCGCGCTCGACAAGATCGATCTCGCGGCGACCGTAGATGGTCAGACGGTCGCCATCCAGACCGACCATCGCGCGAGCGCCGAGGTCGAGAGCGAGCTCGCGCTATCGATCCTGTTCGCGATCACGCGCGTCGTGAATGCCCGTGGCGAAGCCGCCCAGGTGCACTACGTCGTCGCAGATCCGCCGGCAGCGTTCGCCGAGGCACTGCACGCCGTGGGCGCGGTGATCGCGGAGACGTCCACGCGATTGATCGCGCGCGATGCACCGCCGCCGGACGACGAGCGCGCCGGGCAGATCGCCGACGCGTGCTTTCGCGAGCTCGCCCAGCGGGTGGCCGCGCGAGTTGGCACGCGCGATCCCGCGATGGCGCTGCGCATGCTCGAGGACGAGACATATGCGGCTCCACCGACCCGTGACGATCCGGGCGCATTCTGGCGC
>JACCYD010001245.1 GCA_013696695.1 Deltaproteobacteria bacterium
TCTCCGAGTCGCTCGAGGCGACTCTGGTTTCCCGGCCGCGCCGCGAGTCTGCGGGCGACCGTGTCCGGACGTGCGTCGACGAGCACGACGAGATCGGCGACAGGCATCTCGGCGCGGAGCGTTTCGATCAGCTTCGCCGTGCGATCGGCAGTCGCTCGAAACCCGATCGACCACAGCGCCTGCAAGACCCCGACGTCCACCACATGGAGACCGGGCCTCGATCGGAGCGCGGCCATGCGTGTGGAGCGCTTGAACCAGGTCGCGGTGAGCCACGCGAGCTCGTCCACCGATGGCTGGCGCGTCGATAGCAAGCCACCGAGCGAACGCAGCGTGTACCCGACGTTCGAGGTGCAAAAACGCGCCACGTCGAAAGCCTTGCCGAGGGGGCGCTTTCGAGCGGTCGGTATCGGAGGCAGACCTCGTCGTTCGAGCTCCGTGACAACCGCGGGAACCAGTGTCGACTTTCCGGCGCCAGGCACGCCGAAGAACTCGACGACGACGGTCATGACGGTCGCAGGACGTAAGTTCGCAGCGGCGCGTAATGGAAGAGACGGCGCGAGAACGCGGTGTCCTCCTCGATCAGGTGCATCTCGATCACGCGCAACTTCGCTCGCGCGAACGCGGCGTGAACGACGGCGCTCGAGTGCAGGACGATGGAGTTGCCCCGCAGTGGCCGGAGGAGGCGCTTGAGGCTCTTTCTGGGCGCACGCACCAGCTCGGTCACGGCCTCGCGGACCTGCCCGAGCTCGAGTCGATCGATCTCGCGAATCCCGAGGATCACGCCTTTGGACGCGACCCGTGCCATCTCCTCGACCGCGCCAAACAACGCGACCTCGGGGAGCCAGTTCATGAGGCGCGTGCTCACCACGTAATCGACCGCACCGCTGCGGAGCGGAATCGCGGTGACATCACCGCGGATCGGCGACAGCGGTACCTGGACGTTGGCGTGGCGCGCCTCGCGAAGCATGTCGGTCGAGATATCGAGCCCGACCACGCGATGCCCGCGGTGCGCGTAGAAGGGCAGATATCGCCCGGTGCCGAGCGGGACATCGAGGACCGACGAGCCGCGCGGGACGTCGTCGAGCGCACGCTCCATGACGCGTTGCTCGAGCTCCCACTTGGAACCCGCGCGCTCGTCGTTGTAGCGCTCGGCGACCGTTCCGCGGTAACGGTCCTTCGCAAAGTAGTCCGTCACAGACTCAGCTCGCCTTCGCGGGGTCTTTCTCGGCGTATCCGTAATACTGGTAGTGGTAGTAGCCATAGGCGCGATCGCGGGAGTCGAACTGATTGACGATCACCCCGACGACCTGGCCATCGACGGCGCGGATCTGACGCGCCGCCCGCTTCACCTCTTCGCGCAGGGTCTTTCCTGCACGAACGACGATCGCGACGCCATCGGTATGCTTCGAGAGCACGACCGCGTCGGTCACCGCGCCGAGCGGCGGCGAGTCGAGGATGATGCGATCAAAGCGCTTTTTGAGCTCTTCGAGCACGCTCAGGAACCGCTTGCTCATCAACAGCTCGGCCGGGTTCGGCGGCAACGGGCCGCAGGGCAGCACGAACAGATTCGGGACGCCGGTTGACTTGATCGCATCCTCGTACGACCCGTCGCCGACGATCAGGTTCGAGACGCCGATGCCGCGCGACACGCCGGTGGACACGTGCAGCCGGGGCCGGCGCATGTCGGTGTCGACAAGCAGGACCCGCTGGCCGCTCTGCGCGAGCGCCGTGCCGAGGTACATGACCAGCGTGGTCTTGCCTTCGCGTGGGTTGGCGCTCGACACCACCAGGGTCTTGAGCTGACGATCGGCGCCGGAGAACACGATGTTCGTGCGGAGCGAGCGGCAGGCCTCTGCAACCTGCGAGTTCGGATTCGAGTGCACGTACATGTCGCGCTCGCGATCCGATTCGTCGTCGCGGGGACCATCGGCAGCGAGCATCGGCACGATGCCCAGCACCGGCGCGCCTGCGGAGCTCTGAGCGTCCTCGGTGGACTTCACCGTCCGGTCGAGGAACACGATCAGCATGATGAACCCGAGGCCGATGACGAGCGCGGCCGTCGAGGCGACGACGACGTTCGTCCGCATGCTCGGTGACACCGGCTTCGTGGGGAGCTGCGCGGCGTCGAGCGGCCGCACGTTGGTATCGACGTTCTTGCGAAGCCGTCCCGACATCTCGCTCGTCGACAACCGGGCGACCAGGATGTTGTACGCGTCCTCGGCGCTCTTCTTGGCGCGAACGAGCGCGTTGTAAGACACGATCTTCGGGCCGAGCTCGAGGGCTTCCTTGGTGTACTTGTCGACCTCGGCAGACATCGTGCGCTCGAACTGGAACGCTGCTTCGTGCTGCTTCTCCGTCGCGCCGACGACGCGCTTCGCCTCGGCTTCGAGCGTCGAGCGCAAGCTCTCGACCCGCGACTTCGACTTCGCGTACTCGATCGACTTCGGCCCGACTTCGCGCTGGACCTGCTCGAACTCGCTCTTGGCGGTGTAGTAGTTCGCGCGCAGCGAGTCGAAGCCGGTGGCCTCGGCCATCGACAAGATCGGCGTGTCGACGATGTCGGCGGTGCCCTTCGCGAGCTGCTTCAGGATGTTGAGACGCGACTCGAGCTCCTTGGTCTTGCTGTGTGCGTCGTCGAACTTGGTGCTGTACGTGCCGATCTTCGTCGACACCAGGCTCTGCTTGCTCTCGAGCGAGACCGCAAGCAGGTCGTTGTCCTTCTGATACTGGTAGATCGCGGCATCGGCCTCACGCAGCGCCTTTTCAGCCGCGCCGAACTCCGACGACAGCGCGTTCGACGCTTGCTGCGTGCCGAGGTCGAGGAGGCCGCGCGAGTAGCTGTCGTAGGTGGCGACGTGTGCGTTGGCGATCTCCATCGCGAGACGCGCATCCGTGTTGCGAACGACCACGTACATGATGCGGTCCTGCTCCGGATACTTGATCGTCATCATCCGGTGCAGCTTGTTCGCCGCGAGATCGAGCTGCTGATCGACCGTGAGATTCGCGCGCGCATCGTCCGTGAGGAGCTTGGTGTGGAGGCTGTTCGCGATCACGGTCTCGCGTTGCAGCCTGACGCTGCCGAGCACCTGCCGCTGCTGGCGGTAGTAGTCAGCGCCAGCACCGCCGCCGGCGACCATATCGTTGCCTTGCCCCAGCAGGTCGGCCACCTTGGGCTCGATCTGGATCGAGGCCGTGGCCTCGAAGATCTCGGGGAGCTGTCGCGTGTAGAACACCGCTGCCGTTGCTGCGATCGCCACGAGCGCGATCACGAGCCACAGGTAGCGCCGTAACGCGCGGAAGTAGCGGCTGAAGTCGAGGCTGAATGCGGCCTCGCCATCCTGGTCAGGGTTCGGGGTCGGGTTCAGTTCCGTCATGGATCGCTCGAGCAGGCATTAGTAGCCCAAACCTCGCCAGAAGTTCAGGTCGATCCGTCGATCTGGCGGTGATTTCTCTGCTGAAGACCGACGCTAACTGCCGGAATGTCCGATAAATCTCAGTATGCGGCGCGAACGCCCGCGAACACGGACTGGCGCACGTAGCTCGGATCGTCAAGCACACCGGTCTCGGCCATGTAGCGAAAATCGGTCTTATCGATGGCGAGCGTGTAATCGATCGTCGCGGCGATCCAGTCCTTGAAGTTGAAGATCGCGCCGGCGCCGATGCCGAAGATGAGATCGTCACGGTCGGCAGTGGATCCCATCGCCTCGGGAATCACCTGTCGATAGGACCGGAATCGCACCTCGGTGCCGCCGAAGATCGTAACTTTGTTGCGGCGGTAGTCCGAGCGGAACTTCAGTGCGTGATCGCGATAGAAGTTCGCGTTGATCGAGTCGTGGAAGTCGTAGTCGTACATGAGCGCGAAGCGCAACTCTGGACTGAACCGATAGCCGAGCTGGATGCCACCAATGATGTTCGTGAAGTCGGTGTCCGAGTAGAAGCCCTTACCGAAGCCGACGCGTGCGTTGATCGACGTCTTGATCGTGATCGCACTAGCGATGCCGACGACGGCCTTCAACGGGTACGAGGTCGGGCGTGTCGAATCCTGGCCAAACGGTCCGACGTAGCCGAGTGTCACGTCACCGAACAAGCGCGTCACCGGCAGCCACTGATATCGAACGTTCAGCCCTGCGCGGTGGGAGATGCGGTTCGCGAAGTGCTGGTCGTCGTCTTCGAAGTAATCGATGACATTTGAATAGGAGAGCGATCCAGAGAGCGTTCGCCCCTTGGGGCGATAGCGCAGCTCGAGCGACAGCGCGTTGACGATCCGATCCGTGTCGTCGGCTGACTCGAAGTTCACGGGGCGAATCGTCCGCGAGAACTCGTCGGCGAATCCGAATTGCCAGGTGTTCTTCGGGAACACGAGTCCGCGCCCCATCAGGTGCGCTGACAGGCCGCGCTGCGCACGGATGCTTTCGTTGCTGCTCAGGTACTCGTCGTATTGGAGATACGCCTCGGCGCGGAACGCAAAGTCACCAAAGTTCTGCGTCTCGGGCGACTGTTCGTCAGGCATCTGCATGCGTTCGGCGGGCAGCGAGCCAACGGCCAGCTGACCAATGATCCGCATCACGCCGGCAACCTCGGCATCCGACTGCTCGTAGAAGACGTTCTGAATGACACCGGTCTCGATCCCGATGATCGGGTGGATGACGGTACCTTCCCCTACCTTGACGCCGGCGCCTTCGACGACCGCGCTGGCACCTTGCTGGGCATATGCGGTCCCGGTCAGGACGCCGAGGCTAAGAAGAATGACAGCCAGGCGATTCATCAGAATTCCTTGGAGAAATGGCATCCTAGGACGCTCGGCGCAGCGAGTCAATCGGGAGCGTCCCGAGTTGAGTCTTAGTGTGCGACACAGCGTTCTTCGTTCATGACAATTTCCGGGCCGAACAGACAGTTGTCCGAGATAACGGAATCGGGTATAGCTGGGCGCATTCGCTCCTATCGCCGAACCCACCTCCAGACGCTCGAAGACGAGTCGGTCCACATCCTCCGAGAGCTGGCCGCTGAACGCGAGCGGCCTTGTCTGTTGTTCTCGGGCGGCAAGGACTCGATCGTCATGCTCCGCCTCGCGGAGAAGGCGTTCCGCCCCGCGCGGTTTCCGTTCCCGCTGCTCCACGTCGACACCGGGCACAACTTCCCCGAGACGCTGGTCTATCGCGATCGCACGGTTGCCGAACTCGGCGAGCGCTTGATCGTCGCGCACGTCCAGGACTCGATCGACAAGGGCCGCGTCACCGAGGAGACCGGCCCGCGTGCGAGCCGCAATCGGTTGCAGACGACGACGCTGCTCGACGCGATCGAGGAGAACCAGTTCGATGCGGCGATCGGCGGAGCGCGACGAGATGAAGAACGCGCACGTGCGAAGGAGCGGATCTTTTCGCACCGCGACGAGTTCGGTCAATGGGATCCGAAGAACCAGCGGCCCGAGCTGTGGTCGCTCTACAACGGGCGCGTGAAGCGCGGCGAGCACCTCCGCGTGTTCCCGCTGTCGAACTGGACCGAGCTCGATGTCTGGGAATACATCGCGCACGAAAGCATCCCGCTCCCCGATATCTACTTCTCGCACGAGCGCGAGGTGTTCGAGCGCGATGGGATGTTCTATGCGGCGAACCCGTTCGTGAAGCTGTTGCCCGGCGAACAGATCAAAAAGGAGATCGTGCGGTTTCGGACGATCGGCGACATGACGTGCACCGGCGCGGTGAAGTCGTCGGCGAGCAACCTCGACGAGGTGATCGCGGAAGTTGCGGCCGCGCGTCTGACCGAGCGTGGCGCGACACGCGCGGACGATCGGTTCACCGAGGCGGCGATGGAAGACCGCAAGCGCGAGGGTTATTTCTGATGCCGGAGCAGGGCTGATGTCGGGTCTTGAAGAAAACGCCGAGCTCCTGCGGTTCTCGACGGCCGGCTCCGTCGACGATGGCAAGTCGACGCTGATCGGACGGCTGCTCTTCGATACCAAGACGGCGTTCGAAGATCAGCTGCAGCACGTCGAGGACGTGTCGCGGCGTCGCGGCGACGAACGCACGAACCTGGCGTATCTGACCGACGGACTACGAGCGGAGCGCGAGCAGGGAATCACGATCGACGTCGCGTATCGCTACTTCGCGACCAAGCGCCGCAAGTTCATCATCGCGGATACGCCGGGCCACATCCAGTACACGCGCAACATGGTGACCGGGGCATCGACAGCAAACCTGACGATCATCTTGGTCGATGCGAGACACGGCATCGTCGAGCAGAGTCGACGCCACGCGTTCATCGCATCGCTGCTGCGCATCCCCCACATCGTGTTCGCGGTGAACAAGATGGATCTCGTCGGCTGGAGCGAGGAAGTGTTTCGCTCGATCGAGACCGAGTTCCGAAACCTGGCTGCGCGGCTAGATGTGCAGGACATCGCGTTCATTCCGATCAGCGCGCTGACGGGCGCGAACGTCGTCGACCGCAGTCCAGAGACGCCCTGGTATCACGGGCCGACGCTGCTCTATCACCTCGAGACCGTGCACATCTCGAGCGATCGAAATCTGATCGACGTACGCTTCCCGGTGCAGTGGGTGTTGCGTCCGCAATCGAAGAACGACGGCTTGCACGACTATCGCGGCTACGCGGGTCAGGTCGCCGGCGGCGTGATGAGACCCGGTGACGAGGTGATGGTGCTGCCGAGCGGTTTGCCGACGACGATCACCAAGATCGAGCAGGGCGGGCAGGCGATCGACGCGGCATTCGCGCCGATGAGTGTCACGGTGCACCTCGCCGATGACGTCGACATCAGCCGCGGTGACATGTTGTGCCGCCCGAACAACCAGCCCGCCGTCGGTCAGGATCTCGACGCGATGGTGTGTTGGATGTCCGAGAAGCCATTAACGTTGAAGGGTCGATACGCGCTGAAGCACACGACCCGATGGACCCGTGCCGTCGTGACCGAGTTGCTATACCGGATCGACGTCAACACCGGTCACCGCGACGAGACCTCGACGGAGATGAAGCTCAACGAGCTCGGGCGGATCCGCCTCCGGACCACGACGCCGGTCGTTTACGACGAATACAAGCAGAACCAGGTGACCGGCTCCTTCATCCTCGTGGACGAAGCGACAAACGCCACGGTCGCCGCCGGCATGCTCCTCGCCGAATAGTTCTGGTCAGGAATTCGCTATGTTTGCGAGTTGCCACTGCTTTACGTGGGTCTCACAGCACGACAGATCACACCGCGAGTGGAGAACAACCCTGGGTGTTCGTGCACCGATTCGGGTAGTGTGGGAGCCGTGAAGAATCTCGGGTGCGTGAGCTTCGTCCTGATCGGTATTTTCGGGGCGTGTACGGGGTCGTCGAACGAGGATCCGCCGATCGATCCGATCGACGAGCCGGGCGATTCGCCGGACGATCCCGGCGTTGTCGTCGGCGGCGAGCACGACGTGCTCCCGCAACCGAAACAGCTGTGGTTCACGTCGAACCACAAGGGCAGCTTCAGCGCTAGCGGCCCGCTGCACGACGTCTCCTTCGTCAACGGATCGATCTCGATCGGCCGGCATCACGCGAACGGCACCGTATGTGCGAGTCCGTTCAACGTCGGAACGGCGAGCATCGCGGTCGGCCGCGATCTTCGACTTCCCAACACGATCCACTCGGTCGGCCTCAACCAACGCGGCGAGCTGCTCGTCGCGCGGCAGTCGTTCATCGAGAAGTTCTCGAATACGTTCTTCGGCGTCGAGCAGAGCTGGACGTTCCCGTTTCGCCCGAGCGAGCCCGGAGCGTTGACCGTATCCGTCGCGGTCACCGGGCAAGACTTTCTCGGCGCCTATCCTCACGGCTTGCATTTCGCACCACCGGGCGATTTCGGCACGACATATAGCCACGGCACGTGGATCGATGCCGACGGTGTCGAGACGACGATCCAGGCGAAGTTCCAGAACGGCCACATCGTCCTCCAGGTACCCGCCGACGTCGTTGCCAACTCGAAATTCCCGGCCGTCCTCGACCCGCTGATCGACCTCAACGAAACCCCCGTCGAGGCCGCGCTGACGAATGCGCCGACCGGCGCGAACGCCGTCGGCGTCTCCGTGGCGTCGTCGGGCGTCGACTATCTCGCTGTGTGGCGCGACGATCGCAACGGCGGGGATAGCGACATCTTCGGGATGATCGTCACCTCTGCGGGTGGTCCAGGTACGGCGAACGGGATCTTGATCGGTAAGACGGCCGCCGGTGCGCGAGCCCCGGGCGTGCAATCGAGTCCGACGGTCGCGTTCGTCAACGGCAGCTATTTGGTCGTCTGGCAGGACTTCAAGTCACCGGCAGGCGATTCGGACCTCGTTGCCGCGCGGGTCTCGACCACGGGCACCGTCACCTTGATCGGATCGATCGCTTCGAGCGGTGCGGAGGAGACCCGCCCGCGAATCGGTGTTCGCGGCACCGAGGCGCTCGTCGCGTTCCAGAGCGGCGCCGGCGTGCAGGCAATTCGCTACGACGGCACCAGCTTCGTGGGTGGTCCATTCGCGATCGCCGGCACCGGCTCCCAGCCGAGCGTCGCTGCGAACCCGGCCGGCAACTACCTGGTCGCGTTCACCGACGCTGCCACCACGAACTTGATGGGCCAGTTCGTGACGGCGACCGGCACGCTCGGCGGAGCGGTGTCGCTCGCAGCGGGTGCTGGAGCTCAGGAGCTCTCGGCCGCCAGCTTCGCCAGTCCCAACTTCGTTGTCGTCTGGCAGAACAACAACAATGGCCGCAAGTTATTCGGTGCGCGCTTCGATGCTGATGGCAACGTGAACCCACTCGACACGCACCTCGAGGCCACGCTCCCGGCCAACGGCGTTCAGATCGGGACGAGCTCGTCGGTCACCCAGGGCGTGGACCCCGGTCTCGTGTGCGGAGCGTCGAGCTGTACGGTTACCTGGATGGATCGCCGGAACTTCGACCTCACCGGGAACGACGTCTTCGCTCAGCGGTTCGGCTTCGATCTGACGCTCGTGGGCGCCGAGATCGCGGTGTCCACCGAGATCGAGGATCAACGGAGCCCGAAGATCGCGTTCGCGAGCGCTACCAATCGCTTGCTCGTGCTCTGGGAAGATCTCAGGAACGGCAGTCCGGTGCAGATCACCGGCACGCGCATCGATGCGGCCGGCAACGTGATGGATCCTCCGCTCAATCGCGTGGCTGCCTCGGTGGGCGCTAACAGTCAGTCGAACTCGGCGGTCGCCCGGATTCCGGGTGCAGGCCAGAACTGGCTGATCGCGTGGTCCGATAGCCGCGGCACGACCGGCAACAACATCCAGGGCGTCCGGGTCAGCGACACGCTCGCACTCA
The DNA here is from genome assembly GCA_013696695.1 of Deltaproteobacteria bacterium. Classification (GTDB taxonomy): domain Bacteria; phylum Myxococcota_A; class Polyangia; order Haliangiales; family Haliangiaceae; genus JABFXX01. Next base: position 9,298 of record JACCYD010001245.1, read on the forward strand.
ACGCACTCTCGAATACTGTCTCGAACGCGCCTGGCGCGCAGGGCACGCCCTGGGTTGCCGCGACGGCGACGCAACACCTCGTGGTGTGGTCCGACGCGAGACTCGGCGTCGAAGACATCTTCGCGTCTCGCGTGACGTCGACCGGCACGGTCCTCGACTTGAACGGATTGCAGATCACGAGCGCGATCAAGGAGCAGCTTCGCCCGACCGCGGCCTCGAACGGCAGCGATCGCTACCTCGTGGTCTGGCAGGATCGCCGCGGCGCGGACTTCGACATCTTCGGTGCGGTCGTCGACGCCGGCAGCGGTTCGGTCCTGGTGAGCGACATCCCGATCGCGGTCGTGGCCGGCGAGCAAGCGCTCCCCACCGTCGCGTACGACTCGGTCGCGGGTACGTTCGTGGTCACCTGGCAGGATGGCCGCGCGGGCGTCGGCCAACGCGACATCTTCGCGCGCATCGTGTCGACCGCCGGCGTGCCCGGCAACGAGGTCACGGTCTCGGCTGCAGCCGGCAGCCAGCTCGAGCCCAGGATCGCGTTCGGTTCGAATCAATTCCTCGTCGCCTGGGAAGATCGCCGCAGCGGCACCAACATCTTCGGGTCGCGGCTGCGGATTACCGGCGGCGTGCTCGCGGTGGTCGATCCGGCAGGCATCCCGATCTCCACCGCGGCTGGAAGCCAACAGCGTCCTTCGGTGGGGTTCGTCACGACGAACGAGTTCGCGCCTGCTGGCACTCAGGTCGGCGTGGGTGCGTTTGCCGTCGTCTGGGATGACGATCGGACGCTCTCGACGACGGGCCGCGACATCTTTGGCACCGTGGTGTTCCACGACTCGGGCAACGTCGGCGATGAATTCCCGGTCGCGATCTCGACCGACAGCGAGCGTGCACCGGCGATCGGGACGGCCGGCCCGGCCCAGGCGAACGGATCGCTTCGGATGCTGGTCACCTATCAGCGACAGAGCTCGACGCTCAACGCGCAGCGCGTCGTGATGCGCCGGGTGACGTTCGCTGCCAAGGCCATCAACTGCACGACCGCGAGCTGCAACAACAACTGCAACACGGGCGAGGCCTGCGACGTCAACTGCGCCGGGGCTGCGAACTGCACCACCGTGTGCAATACGTCGACCTGCTTCATCAATTGTGAGGACTCCACGTTGTGCAGCACGAACTGCAGCAACGGGTCGAACTGCACCACCGACTGTCGGGGAGCCACGGAATGTCACGCCACCTGCGCGGCAGGCTCGCCGAACAACATCTGCACGATCGACTGCAGCGATCCGAGCACGCTCAATTGCACGGATATCAACTGCAACGGCAACGGGGGGAACTCTGCAGACT
>JACCYD010001277.1 GCA_013696695.1 Deltaproteobacteria bacterium
CCGCAGCACCGCACGCTGGACGATCGGCGTGTTGCTCGTCGCGGCCATCGTCGGCGCCATCGCGGCGTTCGCGATCGCGCGCGGGGGCGGCAATGACGACTCGCTCCCCGACGTCGCGCCGATCAACTACATGCCGCCCAAGATCGAGCTGCCGGTTGTCGCGGCGGATCCGATCGAGGTCAAGCCGCCTGTTGCGACCGTCACGCCGGCGCCGCCAGCGCCCGTCGATCCGACGCCGGTCGTTGCCCCCGAGGACACGCCGCCGGTTACGCCGACGCCCGACAAGACCGAGCCCGCGCCGGCCCCCGCGCCCACACCGTCCCCCGCGCCCCGTCCGCAGACTCGTTCGCAGGTCAAGAAGGAGCCGGGCATCCTGCGCGTCAACTCCGAGCCGTGGTCGTACGTCACCGTGGCGGGTCAGCGGCAGTCGACAGTTGCGAAGTTCTCGCTGCCGCCCGGCAAGTACAGCGTCGTGTTCGAGAACAAAGAGATCGGTCGCCGCATCACCAAGTCGGTGGTCGTCGAGTCCGGCAAGGTCGTCAACCTGACCGCCAATCTCGAGGAAGACTTTTAATGCGAAGCATGGCGTTCGTCGCCTGCGTGCTCGTGTCGAGCACAGCGCTCGCATCGCCCCGCGTTGCGGCGGACAATGACGAGAAGCCGGCAGCCAAAGATGACGAGCAGCTCGTGCTGCTCAACGCGAGCAGCAAGCTCGGCGATCGCGGCCAGATCGATCGCATTCGCCGCGTGCTCGATTCCAAGGGCATGCTGCTCCGGCTGCCCGAGCGCCTAGAGGCCGCCCTCGATGGTCGCAGCGTGCTGATCGCCGATGTCGATGCGATTCGCGAGGCGTACACCAAGATGGATTTCGCGCGCGCGCTCGAGATCGTCCAGGCCGACGAGACGCGCATCCTCGACGGTGCCGGCGTCGGTGATCCGATTCCCGCACTCGCGGATCTCTCCGAGTGGCGTGGCCTGATCGCCGCTGGCATGGAGCGTCCCGACGAGGCCACCAAGTGGTTCCGCACCGCGATCCGGCTCAACCCGGCGTGGTCGCCCGACAAGAAGCTGACGAGCGCGCGCGTGCGGCCGCTGATCAAGAAGGCTCGCAAGGAGACCGAGGAATCCGGCAAGCTCCGCATCGACGTCGATCCGGAGACCGCGATGGTGCAGATCGACGACCGCAAGCCGCAGTCGGTCAAGGACAAGCTCACGCTCGAGGCCGGCCATCACCTGGTGTTGATCACCGCCGATGGCCGTACGCCGTATGCGGAGCTCGTCGAGATCACGCCCGACAAGACCTACAAGCTCGAGATCTCGCTCGAGAAAGAGAGCAAGGCGGATCGCGCAGCCAAGGCGATCGACGCCACCGTCGCGGCCCAGCCCGGCAAGCCCCGTCTCAAGAAGGCGAAGGCGCTCTCGCTGGTCGCCGGCGGCGCGCAGCGGTTCCTCGTGATCGAAGAGGGCACCGATGACAAGCTGACGCTGCGGCTCTATGACGTCGGCTCGAAGAAGGTCTCGCGACCGCTCGATCTCGCGAACGAGACGTCGGCCAACGCGATCGCCCGCAAGGTCATCGCCGCACTCGAGCCCGACAACATGATCGAGCCGAGCAGCGTGATGATCATCGAGAAGCAACGCAGCCAGCGCTGGTACGAGCGGTGGTACGTGTGGGTCGGCGTCGCCGCGGTCGCGGGCGGCGGCTTCCTCGGTTACCAGCACCTGACCCGCGAACCGACCTCCATCCGAGGGTTCTGATGCGATTCGCAGCTGTCCTCGCGCTCGGCATCACGAGCGCACTGATGGGGTGCGCCGAACGTGCCGTCGAGCTCCGACTCGTGATGCCATCCGGCGACGACGCCGAGCTCGACGTGTCGTGCGTGACGACGGTCCACGTCGTGGTGCACGACGGCTCGTCTGATTTTTCACAGGTCCCGAACGAGTGCATCGAGGTCTCCAGCCCGACCTCGCTCGCCGATCTGCAGGCGCAGATCCGCGGCAAGCTCACGATGGCGTTGCCCGACGAGATCATCGCCGTCGAGGTGCGTGGCTTGACGAACACGACGCCGGGTGCATGTGGCACCGGCATGAACGTGTTCTACGGCGGCGAAGAATTCGTGGGGCAGGACGACATCGCGCTACGCGTCGAGGGCGCGATGGATTGCTCCGCGCTGCAGGCGCAGGGCGAGCACCGGATTCGCCCGATCGACTTCCTCTCGCTCGCCTCGACGCCTGCGGATACCGCGCCGGTGTGCAGCACGCTCGACATTCCAAGCCTCCAGCTCGGCGCGATCCGCCCGACCAACATTTTCCTCCCCGAGTTTCCGACGTCGTTGATGGAGTTCGGAGCGTTCGCGCAACTCGATGCCGCAACCGGCCTCGCGACGCTGCCAGCGTGGGGCGGGGCGTTGCCGACGTCGTGCCTCGCCTCGTCGTCGTTCGACATCTTCTCGGCGAGCTGCATCTACCCCGGCAACAAGTCGGTATGCGGTGCGGCTGGAGAGACCGAGGTGCCGCTGCTGCCCGACTCGGTGATCTTCGAGACTGTCGATCGCGAGATCTTCGACGAGCTCCCGGTGCTGGTGATGGGCGTGGTCTACGACACGGTGACCAAGCGACCGGTCGAGGGCGCCACCGTGACCCTCGACCCGGAGCGCGGGCGCGTGGTCTACGCGAGTCGCGGCTCTGCGAATCGGCTCGATCCGCTCGACGTCACCGCGACCACGAAGGCCGGCCTGTTCCTGGCGTACATGCGCGAGCCGTCGGTCGCGACCATCACCCAGGGCGCGTCGACAAAAGCGATGCGGCTCGGCGGTGTCACCGGTTGGGGCTCGGCCGTGATCGTGCCACTGCGCTGAGTTAGTCTCTCGGCGAGATGTTCCCGCAGAGCGGCCTGTGGCGCCACGCCGATTTCATGCGGCTGTGGCAGGCGCAGATGTTCAGCGCGTTCGGCTCGCGGATCACGCGTACCGCCTTGCCGATCATCGCGGTGTCGACACTCGCGCAGTCCGAGGTGATGGTCAGCGTGCTGATGGTGCTGCAGCTCGCGCCCGGCATCCTGGTCGGGCTGACGTTCGGTGGCTTCATCGATCGCAACCGGAAACGCTCGATCCTGATCGGCGCCGACATCGTGCGCGCGGCGACGGTGGCATCGCTCACCGTCGCGTGGCTGCTCGGCATTCTCTCGATGGTGCACGTCATCATCGTCGGCGCGATCGTCGGCGGTGCGAGTGCGGTGTTCCAGATCACCGACAATGCATACCTGCCGGCGTTGATCCGTCGCGAAGATCTCGCCGAGGGCAACGCGAAGCTCGAATCGACGGAGGCGATCGCGGAGATCACCGGTCCGGCGAGTGCGGGTGCCTTGATCGCAGCGTTCGGTGCGCCGTTCGCGGTCGCGATCGATGCGGTCAGCTACGTGTGGTCGGCCTTGCGGCTCGGCGCGATTCGCGCGGTGGAGGAAGCGCCGGCGCCCCAGGAGTCGACTGCGTTGTCGGCGAGGCGGCGCGGTCACGATCTACGCGTCGGGTTACGCGCGGTGTTCGGTCATCCGATCGTCCGCGCGATCGTGCTCTCGCACATGGTGTGGGCGGTGTCGGGCGGCTTCTTCATGGCGCTGTACACGCTGTTCTGTCTGCGCGAGCTCGAGCTGACGGAGACCACGTTCGGGATCATCGTCGCGATGGGCGGCATCGGTTCGCTCGCCGGCGCGATGCTGTCGCGGCGGATCGTGGCGTGGCTCGGCCTCGGCCGGGCACTGGTGGTGATGTCGGCGATGTCGCTCGTGTGCGCGCTGTTGATCCCGCTCGCGGGTCTCGATGCGGCGACCGGCGGCTCGTTCATGATCGTGCTCGGCTTCCTCGGCGCGCATCAGCTGCTCAGCGACGGCTTCTCGGTCGCGTTCGTGATCCAGGCGGTGACGCTGCGGCAGACGGTGTTGCCGCGCAACGTGCTCGGTCGCGCGAACGCGGCGATCCACGTGTTCACGTCGGGGCTGCTACCAATCGGCGCGCTGTTCGCGGGGATCATCGCGGAGCTCACGAGCACCGAGACCGCGATGTGGGTCGGCGTTTGCCTCGGGCTCGTCGCACCGGTGTTCTTGCTGCCGCTTCGTCATCTGAAGACGATGCCCGCGGGGCCGGATGACGTGCCCGCCGACACACCGGCGATCACGTAAACGCCGTTCAGCGCTGGATCTCGGCCTGCAGCGCAGAGTTACCGACGGTAGACCGGCCGTCGGCGAACCGCGTTGATATCTCCAGACACCGCAAGCGCCGACCCGATCGGGTGGCGCTGGAGCCGGGTCAGAAGGAATCGTCATGTCTCGCCTGTTCATCGTCGCCTCGCTTATCACCGCGTTCTCTTCATTCGCCTCGGCCGATGCTCCGCGCTTCGCGCAACCTCCGCCGGGCACGTCTGTCTCCAACGTCGACCAGGACATCCGCTTCGTCGGCGTCGTCGATCGCGACACGCTGATGCCGCGCGCACTGGATCGCGCACAGGTCCGCGCGAAGCTCGCCGCCGCACGCGCGTCGAACCTTGCCCTCTTCCGCGCGTACCAGAACGCAGGCTCGTTCCCGAGCAACACGTACACGCCGGGCATGGCGAACGTGTGGCTCGACGAGGACGGGAAGTTCTGCGCGGCCGCCACGATCATTCGCATGTCGGGCAAGACCGCGCTGGTCGATCAGATCGCGGAGCAGAACAACTTCATCAAGCTCGGCGATGTCACGCAGGGCGCGGTGATGGACTGGATCCTGACCTCGGGCTTGACCCAGGGCGAGATCGCCGCGATCCAGGAGCCGTTCATCGGCGTTACCGACGACCCGGGCGAACCGTCGTGGCAGGCGCCGCGCCCGGTCGACATCACGATGCGTACTCGCGAAGACGCTCGCCTGCGCGCGAAGTACAAGCAGGTCGACGCGCAGATCGTGAAGAACGCCGCGCGTAGCCTCGACGCCGCGACCGATCGCTTGATGAAGAACCCGGCGCTCGCGAAGTCGCTGCTCGGCAGCTAGGGCTGCTCGGCAGCTTCCGCAACTACTGCGAGATGCCGCGCACGACCGCGTCGAGCACCTCGGTGCCCCACGCGAGACCGGCGACCGGTACGCGCTCGTCGTGTCCGTGGAACATGTCGGCAAACCGGATGCCGGTGCCGCGCTCGATCTTGACGGGTGAGAAGCCGTACCAGCGCGCGCCGGTCTGCGAGAAGTACTTCGCGTCGGTGAAGCCCGGGATCAAGTACGGGATCACGACCGCGTCCGGCTCGCGACGATTGATCTCGGTGCGCATCAGATCGAACAGCGGCGACTCGGCCGGCTCGGTCACCGTCGGTGGACACGACTTGATGATCTCGAGCTCGACGTCCGAACCGAGCACCGCGCGCAGCTCGCGCAGCAGATCCTCGTCGGTCTGGCCGGGCAGGGTGCGGCCATCGATCTCGAACTCGGCGACCCCGGGAATCACGTTGGTCTTCGCACCGGCGCGAACGACGGTGGCCGCCGCGGTGTTCGACAGCAACGCCGAGAAGCCGCGGGCAGCCGACATGTTCGGCAGGAGTCGGGTGATCCGCGACAGCAGCTGCGGGCGCGCGAGCAGCTTGATCAGCGGCTGGATCATCGCGGGCTGTTGTGCGCGCATCGCGTCGAGGAACTTCTCGACGTACGGCGTGGGATGGAGCGGCAGCGTGGCGCGACCGAGCGCGGTGAGCGCCTCGCCGAGCCGGGTCACGGCGCTGTCGTGCCGCGGCATCGAGCCGTGACCGGGCTCGCCGGTGATGCGTGCACGCACCCAGCAGAAACCCTTCTCGGCGATCTGGATCGGATAGAACGTGGTGTCGCCGAGGTGCAGCGAGAAGCCGCCCGACTCGCCGATCGCATACTCGGCCTCGACCTTCGAGCGATGTTGCTCGACGAGAAACCTCGAGCCGAGATCGCATCCGGCTTCCTCGTCGGCGACCGCCGCGAAGATCACGTCTCGCGCGAGCGGGCCGCCGCGTGCGAGCCGGCGCATGATCGCCGTGCACATCGCGGCCATGTTCTTCATGTCGATCGCGCCGCGGCCCCACAAGCAGCCGTCGTGCTCGTCGCCCGAGAACGGTGGACGCTGCCACTTCGTGGGGTCGGCCTCGACGACATCGAGGTGCGCCGTCAGGAGCAGCGGCGGCAGCTTGCCGGTGCCGCGGTGGCGCACGATCAGGTTCGTTCGTAACGGCTGCGCCTCGAGCAGCTCGGGCTGGTAGCCGACCTCGGCGAGCTCCTTCGCGAGCACGTCCGCGCACGCCCGTTCGTTGCCCGGCGGGTTCGTGGTGTCGATTCGTAGCAGCGTCTGGCAGATCCGCTTGGCCTCGTCGGCGAGCGCCGGAAAACTTTGCGTGCTGGCCGCGGTCGTCGTCACCGCGCCACGGTATCCTGGCGCGGTGCACAGTGTCACCGCCTTCGTTCCTCGTGCTCGTGAACGGTGCTGGGCGGTGTTCGTGGATGCGTCGAAGTTGCCGCTCTGGGTGCCAGGCTTGCGGCGCGCGCAGGTGCTCGCGCTGGAGCGAGGCTTGCCGTCGGAGATTCACTTCGAGTTCGCGAGCTCGCGCGTCTACACGCTGAGCTACACCTACGACGTCGAGAAGCGCGAAGTGCGGTGGCAACCGAAGCTCGGCAAGCGCGATGGCGTCAGTGGCTTCGTTCGCTTCGACGCCTCCGGCGAAGGCACCGAGCTGACCTACGCCCTCGAGCACGGCGAGGGCCGCAGTCCCTCCGAGGTCGAGCTCGGCGATCTCCAAACCCTGGTCGACGCGTTCGTCGCATGGATGTGCGACGAGCGAACCAGCTGAGGCTTCCGTGAGCGACGACCAGCGCCTCCTCGCCGCGATCATCGAATCCCCCGACGACGACGCACCCCGCCTCGTCTACGCCGACTGGCTGCAAGCGCAGGGCGATCCACTCGGCGAGCTCATCCAGCTCCAGTGCCGGCTCGCCGCGTCGCCCGACGACGAGCGGCGACGCGCGATCAAGATCGCCGAGAACAAGCTGTTCGCCGCGCACGGCGCGTCGTGGATCGCACCGGTCAGGGACACGCTGCCCGCCGCGAGCGAGCTCATGCCTCACAAGCTCGAATTCGTGCGCGGCTTCATCGACGAAGCGCAGCTGACGCTCGGTTGCGTGCCGCATTTCGAAGCGCTGTGGGCGAAGGCACCACTGATTCGTCGGCTGCGGCTGTCGCCGAACACGTTCTACCAGACGCCGATCAAGCAACCGAAGCTCGACGGCCTCCTCGCCGCACCACAGTTCGCGCGCCTCGATGCTCTCGATCTCCAGCTCGGCGGCGCGGGCAATGCCGCGGCACGCGTGCTCGCCGCCGCACCGACGCTTGCGAACCTGCGCGAGCTCTGCCTCCACCTTTCTGTGTGGGGCGAAGGCATCGGCATGTTCGAGGCCGGCGCCACGGAGCTCTCGCT
>JACCYD010001282.1 GCA_013696695.1 Deltaproteobacteria bacterium
CGAATTATCGGCGAGCATCTCCTTGATCGCGACGGTCCGCCCGGTGCGCTTGTCGATCGCGCGGATGATTCGCCCGAGGCCTCCGCGCGCGAACTCGTCGATGCGGCTGTACGACTCCCAGGCGACCCTGGGTAACGCGTCCGCAGTCGCCGGCAATGAGCCGAGCGAGCCCATCGTGTCGGCGCTCGCGATCGAGCTCACCGTGTCTTGCTTGGCCGGATCTCCCGCATCCGAAGCGACTGTGACGAAACCAAGGTCGGGGCTCCTGGGATCCTCCACCGGGGCATAGTCCCTCCCCCGCGCGCTGTCGTCGAGGGATCCGGATCACGACCGGCTCGCGACGGTGGAGACATGGAGGATCGGTCGAGTCGATGCTTCTTCGCGAGCTTGTAGTCGCTCACCGATGGATGTGGACTAGCGAGCCTTTGGGACCCATCGACGGAGTCGTGTACACCGCGTTCCAGCCGGGTGGCACCTCCGGCTCCGACCAGTCGTAGAGGATGCGCGCATCGCGTGGCGCGAGGTTGACGCAACCGTGGCTGCGAACGGTCCCGAACGCGTCGTGCCAGTACGTGCCGTGAAGTGCGAGCGTCTGCTCGTAGAACATCGACCACGGGACGTCGGCCACCGAGTACGACTCGTCGGCGGATGAGTTGATCATCGTCGTGGTGCGGTGCTTCACGGCGACGCGCGCGAGCGCGGGGGGCGTCGCGTGCGCCCGTCGTCCGGTCGACACGAGCGTCGCGTAGACCGGGCGCAAACCCTCATACGCGACGAGCAGCTGGTCGTCGAGGTCGACGTCGAACCAGCGCTCGCTCTCGCCGACACCGGGGGGTAACTTTTCGGCGGCCACAGGAATGCGGAGCTCGGCGCGCGCGACCCACTCGGCCTCTCCGATCCGGACGAAGCGCCGGTCCGCCGAGCTCTCGCGGATCGCGACCTGCGAGCGGGCTGGTAGGGTTCGCGTCGCCCTGCCACCGGGCTTCGCGTAGACCCCTGCGGCTCGGCGCGTCCACGCGACATCGAGTTTGCTGTCGAGGACAACCGTGCCGTGGAAGCTCGAGGGGACCGACGGCGCGACGGCATGCGGCTCGATCAACGAGCCATCGCCGAGCTGCAGGTAGCGAAGGCCACCAATTCGCTGCTCGCCAACCGCTCGCACCTGCATAGAACCCGGCGGAGCATGGCCGCCGTTAGCATCTGCATCCGCCACATCGTCGTAGATCCAGGCCGATGCCACCCGTACCGATCCATACCCGACGAGCTCTGGCTGGGTGTCATCGTCGAGACCGACGCGAGCTGCTCTGGTCGGTGGCTCGGTCGACGCGACGAGGTTTACCTCGCACACCCAGCCGCGCGGCTCGATGCGGATCCAGCGCTTCGGGCAGCCATCGATCGGTGGTCTCGCCTCGACCGCCTTCGCGCGTCCGTCGCGTCCGACGATGCCGATCCGCGCCGATGCCGCCGATGCGTCAGCGCGCACAGGTGCGTTCGAGGTGAAGCGCACGGAAGGTGCGTCGAGCAGATCGAGGGCTGCGCCATCGACAACGCCCGCGTCGACCGGCCGTCGGCTCTCGAGATCGAGATCGCGCTCGGGATTCGGCGACGCCACCGGGCGCGCACACGCGACCAGGCAGACAAACGCACGGTGCGGGATCACCTCACGAGTCTCGCACGTCGTTCGAATGCATAGCGTGCGTCGAGGTTCGCGTTTGATGGTGGCGATTCTCGTCTCGACGCAAATTGCACCTTCAGCCTTCGGATCGTCTCGTGACGAAGGCCGACCGGTCACGCAGCGCGCGACGCGCACGAACCGAGCGGCGGCATCCGAATTGTCGGCGAGCATCTCCTTGATCGCGACGGTCCGCCCGGTGCGCTTGTCGATCGCGCGGATGATTCTCCCGAGGCCTCCGCGCGCGAGCTCGTCGATGCGGCTGTACGACTCCCAGGCGACCCTGGGTAACGCGTCCGCAGTCGCCGGCAAGGATCCGGAGCCCATCGTGTCGGCGCTCGCGATCGAGCTCACCGCGTCATGCGTGGCCGGAGCGCCCGCACCCGCGCGCTGTCGTCGAGGGATCGGGATTACGACCGCTCGCGAGGCGAGTGTCGCCTACTGGGACTGCTAGCTTCATGTGCGGACAAACACCGTGGGCTATGGATTGGACTTGTTCCCCGCATCGCCGGGTCTGTCACCAACGGAGCTGCGTGCTATCCGCGAGGGCCAGGAAGCGGAGATCGATGTCTCTGCTGGCGAAGACAGAGCGCGCTACACGCGGCCGCCCTCCGCAGACCAGCTGCGGCTTGCCCAGTGCATCCGCGATCGCTTTCCGGCGCTGAAGGTGTCGCACTCGTCAGAGAATCACGTCGAGCTCAGCGAGAGCCGGCTGTCAGTCCAGATCTACATTTTTCAACGCGCGGCCGGGATCAGCCTGCACCCCGGCGGATACAGCACGGCGAAGTACATCGAATCGCTCCAGCTCGCGTGGGGCTCCCTCGAGATCCTTCAGCGCGAGGGAGGGTTCGCGACCTACGACACGCAGATCGATCGCTTCCTCGACCTTGCGACCGACTTCGAGACCGTGCTCGCGTGCTACGGCGGGCAGAAGGCCGTGAAGCTCAACCGCGCCGAACGAGAGAAGCTCGAGCAGAGCCACGCTTGGCAGCTCGCGAAGGCGCTCGAGACCCACACCGCGATGCCGTACAGCGCGAATGCGACCTATGCCGTTGGTGACGTTGTTCGGCATCCAACGCTCGGAGCGGGAATCGTCCGCGCCCTCGCTCCCAAGCGCGCGACGATCTTGTTCGAAGTAGGAACGAAGATCCTTGTCTGCGGGGCTTAGTCAACCGCGGGAGGATCGGGGATCACGAGGTGCTCGTCGTCAACGACGTTCCGGACGACACCGCTTCGACCTCTTCATCAAGCCGCACGGCCCCGACCACGACGGCCCGATCGTCGGTGCGCTACTCCAAGATCTCTGGGTCGCAATCGGTTCGAGTCATGGGTAGCGCGAGCAGGCGCCACCGGCGGTGCTCGCGCTCGGCGATCGCGAGGATGGCCTCGATCAACTCGAGGCACTCGCGCTGCTCGGCGCGCTCGGGTAAGAACGCGAGATGTCGAGGCCTGGCGGATGTGCGATCCCAAGAAGGTCGCGGCTCCCCACCACTAGCCGAGATCGTGATTTAAGGGGTCGGTGCAGACA
>JACCYD010001299.1 GCA_013696695.1 Deltaproteobacteria bacterium
GATCGCCTCGTGGGGCCTGCCGAACGTGCGGCTTCGCGAAGGCGACGTCGATGACCCCGGCGTGCTCGCGGATGTCGATCAACGCGGTGGCGCCGATCTCGTCGTCATGGCGCGCATGCTTCGCTACGCCTCGCGCCCGCAGGATGCGATCGCCGCGGCGACGCGCTTGCTGCGTCCCGGCGCGCACCTCGCGATCATCGATCACGTCGCGCACGCCGACGAATCGATGCGCGAGCAAGGTCACGTCTGGCTCGGCTTCGAGCCGGCCAAGCTGCGCACGTGGCTCGATGGCGCCGGCCTCGATGTCGTCACCGTCGCGCCGATGCCCGGCCCCGAACGTCCCCCTCACCAGATCGCGATCGGCAAGAAGCCGGCGCGTGTTGCTTCATTGCGTACGAGCTAACAGCACTCACGGAGAGAAACACCATGGATAACCGCACCGAGTTCCCGTCGTTCAAAGTCAAAGACCTCACCCTGGCCGAGCTCGGCCGCAAGAAGATCCGCATGGCCGAAAAGGAGATGCCCGGTCTGATGTCGCTTCGCGAGGAGTACGGCGCGAAGAAGCCGCTCGCCGGCGCGCGCGTCGCGGGCTGCCTCCACATGACGATCGAGACTGCCGTCCTGATCGAGACGCTCGTCGCGCTCGGCGCCGAGGTCACGTGGACGTCGTGCAACATCTACTCGACGCAGGACGAGGCCGCCGCGGCGATGGCGAAGGCCGGCGTGCCGGTGTTCGCGTGGAAGGGCGAGTCGCTCGAGGATTACTGGGCGTGCATCGAGCTCCAGCTCACCGCGTTCAAGGGCGGTAAAGGGCCGAACTTGATCCTGGACGACGGCGGCGATCTCACGCTCCTCGTCCACAAGGGCGCGGAGATGGAGAAGTCGGGCAAGGCGCCCGATCCCGCCACCGCGAGCAACGAAGAGATGCGCGTCATCTTCCAGACCCTGCAGACCAGCCTCAAGGCTGACAAGACGCGCTTCACGAAGATCGCGGGCGAAGTGAAGGGCGTCTCCGAGGAGACCACCACCGGTGTCCACCGCCTCTACGACATGGCGAAGACCGGCTCGCTGCTGTTCCCCTGCATCAACGTCAACGACTCGGTCACCAAGTCGAAGTTCGACAACCTCTACGGTTGCCGCGAGTCGCTGTTCGACGGCATCAAGCGCGCCACCGACGTCATGGTCGCGGGCAAGGTCGTCGTCGTTGCCGGTTACGGCGATGTCGGCAAGGGCTGCGCGCACGCGGCCCGCGGGCTCGGCGCTCGCGTGCTGATCACCGAGATCGATCCGATCTGCGCGTTGCAGGCGGCGATGGAAGGCTACGAGGTCACGACGATGGACGAGGCGGCGCCACAGGGCGACATCTTCGTGACCGCGACCGGCTGCATGGATGTCATCACCGGCGCGCACATGCAGGTGATGAAGGACGAGGCGATCCTCTCCAACATCGGCCACTTCGATAGCGAGATCCAGGTTGCGTTCCTGGAGAACAACAAAGAAATCAAGGAAGAGAACATCAAGCCGCAGGTCGATCAGTTCATCTTCCCGAACGGCCGCCGCATCACGGTGCTCGCTCGCGGTCGCCTCGTGAACCTCGGCTGCGCGACGGGCCACCCGTCGTTCGTGATGTCGAACTCGTTCACCAACCAGACCATCGCGCAGATGGCGCTGTGGGCGAACGCGGTGAAGGGCCAGGACGAGATGACCGGCATGAAGTTCGAGGCCGGTCGTGTCTACGTACTGCCGAAGAAGCTAGATGAAAAGGTCGCTCGCCTCCACCTCGCGAAGGTCGGCGTCAAGCTGACCACGCTGACCAAGGTGCAGGCCGAGTACCTCGGTGTGCCGCTGGACGGGCCGTTCAAGCCCGATCACTATCGCTACTGAGTGGGTCACAACATCACCGCCCTCGCGATCGCGACTACGTACGATCGCGAGGTAGCGGCGAGCTACGGTCTCGTCGAGCGACTCGCTTCCGGGTCGCTCTTCGTGTTTGCGATCGACCACTACTGGTCGGCGTACTGGCAGGCCAAGCGCGGTGGGATCGACGGCATGCTCGCGGTCGATCCGTCGCTACCCGGGATCTTTCCGACCGAAGGCGTGATCCGGACCTGCGCGCGCGAGCTGACGCGGCTGATCGCACCGAAGTTCGCGGTGATCCAGACCGAGTACTTCGGCGGATCCGGCGAGCAGTGGGCGGCGCTGTTCGAGGGCGAGCGCACGCTGCTGTTCAACACGTCGGTCAACGAGGCGTTGCGCGCGCTCGGCGTGATGCGCAGCGAAGGCTTCGACGAGTGGGACACGATCGGGCTCGCGGACTACCGCTCGAACCCCGAGCATCTCGAGAAGTACGTCGAGCTTTGCGAGCAGCTCGGCGTCTAGCGTGCGGCCTTTCACAGCTGTCGCGCGCCGTGATGCGCAGTTAATCGACGAGGCGGATCAACGTCGCGCAGCCCGCGTAGAGCTGCCCGTGCGGCGCTTGCTTCACCGGCTCGTCGACGGGAAGTGCGGCATCACCAACGACGAGTAGGCCATCGCGCGACTCGAGCGCGGGCTCGCCTTCGAATGGCGGTGCGTCGGTCTCGGTGCGCTGCGGCTCGACCGAGTCTGCAGCAAGCAGCCAGCGTTCGCCGGCTTTGGTCTCCCACCACAGCTCGCCCGCGTCGGTGAAGCCGAGCTGCAAGTCGCCCCAGCCACCCGCGAGCTCGACCTCTTGCTCGAACACGAGGGTGCCTACGAGCAGGGCAGTCACCGAGAGTCGATCGCCTCGATGCAAGGCGAGCCGGCGACCGGTCGGATCGATCGCGACGCCATCATGCGACCACGCGATGCGCTCGCGATCCTCGAGCACGAGCGCGCCGCCGCGATCCCAGACGCGCAGGCCGCGGGTGCTGGTCTCCACCACCCCGAGCTCGGTGAACGCTTGATAGCGATCGGGCGGACCGCCCTCGATCGCGCCGCTCCAGTCGGCGACACGGAGCTCGGTGATCACATTACCCGTGCTCGCATCGACGAGCCGACCGCTGCTGAACAGCAACGCGCCATCCGGCGACCACATCGTCGTCGCCGGCAAGGGTTCGTCCGTGGCGCGCTGGACGCCGGCTGCAATGGCCAGGTCCGGATCCCAGAGCCGGATCACGTGGTCGCTCCGGGTGGCGATCAGATGGTCCGGGGCGATCGCGAGGGACGTGACCTTCGGACAGGTCCACGATCCGATCGGGCCACCACCGTCGAACGCATGGATGACGTCGCGCACGGCGACATAGCAGCGCTGGCCGGCGCCGGCATACGCCATCGGTACGCCCTCGCCCTGGGTGATGATGCGACCACGAACGAGGTCGACGAGCCAGTACACGTACCCGTCTCCGTCGATCCCCCTCACCATCGCGATCTCGGGTGACAGCACGTCGAGTCCATTGGCTTCCTCGTACCCGCCGACCGCGATCTCGATCTTGCGGTCGTGTGTGACGAGCACGATCCGTCCTTCACCGACGTCCTCGACCTCCCAGTCGGTGTCACGCGGCGGGCGGTCGAGCTGCGCGCCCGGCATCCGCCGCCCGGTCGCCCGCTCCCAGACCACGCGATCAGTGTTGCCGACGCTACCGACGAACAGACCATCGCTCGAGAACACGATCTGGCCGGCGATTTCGGTGCGGTACTCGGCGACGACGCCGGCATCGAGCGCCACGGCCGCAGGCCACAACGAACGTAACCAGTGCCGCCCGGGCGCCCAGGCTGCGATCCACTCCTCGACCAGCGCGCTCGCCTCACGCGCATGACGGGGCTGGATGTTGCGCTTGAAGAAGCGCTCGTCGTCGCCGAATCGAACGCAGCGTCGATACAGCGCGGGCAACACGATCTCGGGGCGTTCGATCGCGAGCGCGAGATCGATCCGCAACGCTCGCGCGATCCAGGTGCGAGCATCGTCGAAGCCTTGCCAGGCATCGATCAGCGCCGGCAGCTGGCGGGCCTCTGCTTCGTCGAGGAGCTGCGCGAGCCACGGATGCATTCGCAAGTAGTAAGCTACGGACGTGCGTGACCACCAGCTCACCGACGAGCTTCCGGGCTACCTCGATCGTGCACGTGCTCACTTGTTGCTCGACGGGATCCTCGCGAGGCTCGAGGAAATGCACGCCGAAGGCCGCGTGCTGTTCGGGCTTCACCCGGGCAACGTGAACATCTCGGCGACCGACGAGATCACGCTCGCCGACACCACGCTCCGCCCGCAACCGCATCCTCAGGAGACCGACGCGACGCGCGCAAACACGGCAGCGAGCAACATGTTCGCCTTCGGCATCGTGATGGCCGAGGTGCTCGAGGGCTTCTCGCACGGACCTGAAGCGGAGGCACTTCGCGCCGCCTGCGCCAACTACTTCGATGCGAGCGCGCGCCCGACGGCCACCGAGGCGCGCCGTCGGCTCGCGGAGCTCGACTGGGCAGGTCCGGTCACGCCGTGGCAGGAGAGCTTCGAGCCGCGCGATGCCGAGGAGCGCGGTCTGATCTCCGCGCTCGCGGAGGACGCCGATCGTCAGGTCTACGCCGATTGGCTCGAGCAACACGGGTTCGGCGAGCGCGCCTCGTTCGTGCGAGCGGAGCTGTCGAGTGAGCCGGTCGCACAGCGCGACATCGCGGTGCACGCGCTCGCGGTTGAGTCCGACGTGTTGTGGCGTCGGGCCGTTTCGCGCGCGCGGCTCCTCGGCTGCAGGCAGCGACCCGATTGCCCGGGCCGCTGGGATCTGATGGCGTCTCGCGACGACGCGACTCGGAGCTGTCGGACGTGCAATGGCGTGGTGACCTACTGCGCGACCAAGCTCGGAGTGCGGAGTCGCAAGGGTAACGGCTTGATCGCCATCGACGCTCGCGTCCCGTTCGCCTGGGCTGATGCGCAGTACAACCCGCCGCCACCGAGCATGAACCCACCGGCGCCAAACTTCGGGCTTCCACCCGTC
The DNA here is from genome assembly GCA_013696695.1 of Deltaproteobacteria bacterium. GTDB lineage: Bacteria > Myxococcota_A > Polyangia > Haliangiales > Haliangiaceae > JABFXX01. The sequence goes on from JACCYD010001299.1 coordinate 4,947, forward strand.
GGGGCTCCACCCGTGGGGACTCCGCCGGTCGATGGTCCACCACACTTCCAGCCACCTCGTGCCAATCCACCGTTCCCGGTCAACGAAGGCCGGCCGAAGGAACCCAGCGGTGTGCTCGCGCGATTCCTCGGCTTGTTCAAGCGCGACTGATCACGCCAGCCGGCGAACGTACTAGTACTACCTGATCGGTTTTCGGCGCTCATGTTGCGGCCTCGATCGCGACGAGTGGCGCGTGCGGAACGGCCGCGTACATAGCGGGCACCAGCCGATTCGCTCCAATAAGATCCGCTGGAGCTG
>JACCYD010001305.1 GCA_013696695.1 Deltaproteobacteria bacterium
ATCCGGATCGACGTTGAGGCAACCCTGGTAGTCGGGGGCGAGTGCATAGGTCTCGAACTGATTGCCCGCCGAGTCGCCGTAGATCAGCCCCTCCTGCATGCCATCGGCACCTGGTAGCCAGCCGAGAAGGTGATCGAACGAGCGGTTCTCGACGGTCACCACGACGACGTGCTTGATCCCGCTGTTCTCCGGGTGGGGAAGCAGGCGCTTCTTGGCGAACCCCGTGCGGCCAGAAGCCAAGGTCGCGAGGCCCGCGGCGGAACCGAACAGCATCTCCCGGCGTGACAGCATGGTCGGCCTGCGCTGCAATCAGAGAGCCCCGGTAACGCGTGGTTTTCACGCTCCGCGCTGCGACATTCCCGCACGCCTCGCGCCAGGCGCGCGGTGCTTGTTCGCGAGCCCGAACGAATGTGAGGTCAGCCTTGGCAATCGATGACGCGGTCTGGTCGCTACCGGATCGCGGCCCGAGCTCACACCGCCGCGTCTCCGAGTACGACCGCGCGATCGGGATCAGCGAGCTCCTGCAGGAAGCCGCCCGACTGATGTGCCCACAGCGCCGCGTAGTGGCCACCGCGGACGAGCAACTGGTCGTGGCGGCCTTGTTCGACGATCGCGCCGGCCTCGAGCACGACGAGCCGATCCATCCGGCGCACAGTGGAGAGTCGATGGGCGATCACGATCGCGGTGCGATCGCGCATCAGCGTCCAGAGCGCCTCCTGGATATGCATCTCGCTCTCCGAGTCGAGGGCACTCGTCGCCTCGTCGAGCACGAGGATCGGAGCGTCCTTGAGGATCGCTCGCGCGATCGCGATGCGCTGGCGCTGACCACCCGAGAGCTTGACGCCACGCTCGCCGACGAGGGTGTCGAAGCCAACCGGGAGCTGCTCGATGAACTCGGTGGCATGCGCGAGCTTGGCTGCACGGCGCACTTCCTCGTCGGTGGCACTCGGGCGGCCGAACCGGATGTTGTCCGCGATCGTGCGGTGAAACATCGCGGGCTCCTGCGGGACGATCGCGACCGATTCCCGCAGGGCCGCCTGCGAGATTCGCGCGATGTTCTGGCCACCGATCTCGATCGCACCCGCGTCGAGCTCGGCGAAGCGAAGCAGCAGACGCGTCAGCGTGGTCTTGCCGCCGCCGGAGCGACCGACGAGCCCGATCTTCTCGCCGGGCTCGATCGCGAGATCGAAGTTGTCGAACAACGGCGGCCGCGACGGGTACCCGAAGCGAATCGACGCGAGACGCACGCTCGCATCGCGTGGCGCGAACGGCTCCACCGGCACGGCATCGACGATCGCGGGCGGCTCGAGCAACAGCTCGGTGAACTGCGCCGCATCGGTGAGGGACGACTCGAGGTTGCGATAGATCCGGTTGAGCTCCCACATCACGCGAGTCGATTGCGCGAAGTAGCTGAACGTGAGGAACACGGCCTCGACCGCGACGCCGGTGCCGCGTCCGACGGCGAGCGCGACGACGAGACCGGCCACATTGGTCACCACGTAGAGCGGCGACGTCAGAATGTCGACGCGCGTGTTCTGGTAGTTCCACGAGCGCAACATCTTGATCGTGAAGTCGTCGACGTTGCGTGCATGGATTGCTGCTTCGTGAGGCTCGCGCGCGAACGCTCGCACGGTCTCTGCGTTCGTGATCGAATCCGCGACGTGTCCCGCCAACGCGTTGCTCGCCTGCTCCCGGATCTGGACCAGGCGATGGCGGCGGCGAATCAGCGGACGCAGGCAAATGAACGTGAGCGTCAGCATGGTGAGCAGCACGAGGATCAACCACGGCGAGAACTGCGCGAGCACCACGAGCGCGAACGTCAGCGGCAACAGGTTGCCCACGATCGAGATCGCGCAGACGTCGAACACATCCTCGAACCGGCGTGCGTAGCCGAGGACTCGCTTGGTGAGCGAGCCGGCGAAGTTATTGTGAAAGAAGCTGACGTCCTTCGCGTAGAGCTCGTCCATCGCCTCGACCTGAAGAGCGCGGATCCCGTGGAACTCGAAACGCGCCAGCAACCAGCCGCCGAGCCGCCACAGCGCTTCGCCGCCGAGCCATGCACCCGCGAGCAGGATCACCAACGGTGCGAGCTCGTCCCACGAAGCGTGTGAATTCGTCGCGAGCGTCCCGAGCAGGTGCGCGATCGCGAGCGCTGGAACGTAATGGACGAAGATGTTGCCGATGCCGGGCAGCACCAGCGAGATGGTCGCCAGCCACGGGCGCGCTCGGACCTGTCGCGTGTAACGCTGCAACACGAGGCGGATCGCCGCCTTCAGTCGCGGACTGTGTTCGGTGGGAGCGGTGGATGACATGGAACGAGCCGGCCGCGCAGCACCATGGCCACAGCCCGCGCCGTGTTTGTAGCGCTCGCGCCGCGGCGTGCAAACCTCGGCCGGACGAAAGCCGAGCATCGGCTGGCCGCTTCATCGCGCGGTAACCAGCTCGTCGGGCTGCCACGTCTGGTTCGCGAACAGCGCGTCGCGAAACCTCAGCCACTTCGGCGAATCGATGCTGCGCGTCGGGTAGCAGGCGTACAGGAACACGGCGGCCGTTTGCTTGACGACGAGCGCGAGCATCTCGCGATGCGGCTTCCAGTCGATGTCGCGGTCGTACATCACGAAGCCGCACCACGTACCGCCGGGCGGTGTCGGTGCCAGCTCGAGCGGATCGACGTGCTTTGCTCGGCGCTTCGCCGCGCGTTCGAGCGCTGCTGCGGCATCGCCCTCGAAGGTCTCGGCCCTGGCGACGATCTGATAGTAGCGATCGCACTCGACGATCGCGCACTGCGCACCCGCGGGACCGCGCGGCCACGGATCCGGAAGCACGATCGCGTAGCCGATTCCGTGATGGATCAGGATCCTCGCGTCGGCTCCGGGCTCGCCGCGAAGCTCGAAGCCCGCCTCCGTCGACGGCGCGGGCTTGACGAAGTCCGGCGTGTCGTCATCCACGCGTCGCTCGTAGCTCGCGCTCCACACGCCGGGCCCGGTGTGGCCGCACACGTTGCAGAGCTGCTCGGCGACTGTGGTCGCACCACAGGCCGGGCATCGCGCGGTCGTCGCCGTGACCATCTGGGGCGGCGGCGGCTGGACGCCCAACCTCGCGAGCACCTTGTCACGCACCCCCTCGACGACGCGGGACGGGCGATACCACTCCCACGAGCTCTCGGTGATGTTGGCATCGACCTCGGTGACGAGCGTGATCGCGCCGAGCCGATCGCCATCGACCCGAGCCTGACCGACCACCACGACGTGCGTTGCCCAATCCGATCCGGACTGCGCGTGGTTGTAGGTCGACTCGCTCGCGATGAAGTGGAGCTC
>JACCYD010001317.1 GCA_013696695.1 Deltaproteobacteria bacterium
GATCTGGATCGAGGTGCACGAACACGAGCTGCTCCCACGTCGCGACGCCGCCGACGGGGACGAGACCCATCGTCGATTTATCCAGCTCGGCGACGCCGTCCATCTCCGGTAAGCCGCGCAGCTTGCCCGCGAGGTCGTACGTCCACCCGTGATACGGGCAGCGCAGGCGATCGACCTTGCCGCACGGCGCGGTCATCACCGCCGCCGCGTGATGGCGACACACATTGAAGAATGCGCGGAGCTCGCCATCGGTGCCGCGCACGACGACGACGGGCTCGCCGCCGACCGTCGCCGTGAGGAACTCGCCGGGCGCGGCGACCTGCGCGACCCGGCCGACCAGCTGCCAGCTCTTGCTCCACACCGTCTTCCGCTCGAGCTCCTCGACGCGACGATCCGTGTACCAGCTACCGGGAATCGTCCACGCGCGCTCGAGGGGAAGCGTGTCGTCGAAGCGATTGATCACGTCGTCGAGCGGGTCCACGGCGACGTCGTAGCCGAGGCACTGAGTGTCGAACAAGGTGTTGGGACGACGTCCTGGCGATCCGTGTAATGAAGCGAGCTTCGGCGTGGAGTAAGGCCGCCGTTCGTTCACGCGGGAGCCGGCAGTCCCGCGAGCGCTAGCGGAGCTGGCGACGCCAGCCCGAGAGCTCGACCGTCGACGCGCCGTTGTGATGCACGGCCGCGGTGCTGCGCGAGGCCGGCGACGCGGTGCCCGCTTCGAGCACCGCCGCGATGATCGCCGCCTCGAGCTCCGCCTCGTCCGCACGCGGCGCGAGCTCCGCCGCGTTGCGCCCGATGAAGCTGGTGTCGTATTCGCCCGCGATGAATTGCGCCTGCCGGAAGCAGCGGCGATGGAACGCCAGGTTGGTCTCGATGCCGCGCACTTGATATTCGTCGAGCGCGCGGCGCATGCGGGCGATCGCGCGCGGGCGGTCTTCGCCCCACACGACGAGCTTGCTGATCATCGGATCGTAGTGGACCGGGATCTCGGCGCCCTCGTAGCAGCCGCTGTCGTTGCGGACGTAGGGGCCGTCGGGCACGCGAAGGTGCGTGATGCGCCCCGGTGATGGCAGGAACTTCACCGGATCCTCGGCGTAGATGCGGCACTCGACGGCGTGGCCGCGGCGGCGCGCATCGAGCTCCGCTTGCGTGAGCGGAAGCGGGCGGCCTTCGGCAACGTCGAGCTGCCACGAGACCAGATCGAGGCCGTAGATCATCTCGGTGACCGGGTGCTCGACCTGGAGGCGCGTGTTCATCTCGAGGAAGTAGAAGCTGCCATCGGAGCTCAGCAAGAACTCGCAGGTGCCGGCACCGACGTAGTCGACGGCCTTCGCCGCGGCGACTGCGGCGACGCCCATCTTCGCGCGGAGCGCTGCATCGACGACCGGTGACGGCGCCTCCTCGATCACCTTCTGGTGACGGCGCTGCACGGAGCAGTCGCGATCGCCGAGGTGAACGATCGTGCCGTGGGTATCGCCGAACACCTGGATCTCGATGTGGCGAGGCTGGATGATGGCCTTTTCGAGGTAGACCGTGCCGTCGCCGAAGGCTGCCTGGGCCTCGCGGCGGGCGCCGTCGAAGGCGTTGACGAGATCGGCTTCGTTGGCGACCAGGCGCATGCCTTTGCCACCACCACCGGCGGCGGCCTTGCAGAGCACCGGGAAGCCGATCTTCTTGGCGGCCGCGAGCGCCGACTCGCCGGTCGGGAAGCCGTTCCCATCGGGACCGTTGTCCCCCGGAACGACGGGCGTGCCAGCGGCCATCACGGTCTTACGGGCTTCGGTCTTGCTGCCCATCCGGCGCATGGCGTCCGCGGAAGGCCCGATGAACGTGATACCGGCGGCGGTGCAAGCGTCTGCGAAGTCTTCGTTCTCCGACAGGAAGCCGTACCCCGGGTGGACGGCATCGGCGCCGCTGACCCGGCAGGCCTCGAGGATCTTTTCGATCACCAGATAGCTCTCGGAGGCCTGGGCGGGCCCGATTGCCACAGCGTGATCCGCGACCTGCACGTGGGGCGCGAGGCGGTCGACGTCGCTGTAGACGGCCACCGTCGAGATTCCCCGTTCCCGACATGTCCGCATCACGCGAACAGCAATCTCCCCGCGGTTGGCGACGAGGACACGACGGATCGGTCGTACGACCATGGCGGCGGAACATACACGCTTGCGGTGACGTTGCGCACGCGAGCACCTGGGCATAGAATCGAGCCAATTCGAAGTCTTGAGTCGTGCTGTAGCGCGGCTACCGAGCCTCGAACGGGAGAACGACTTGGCCGATCCAAATACCCGTCAGGGAAAACGCACGCCGGTCACGCTCAAGATCAAGTTCAAGAGCGAGACGCTCGAACAGTTCATCGAGCGATATGCCGTCGACGTCAGCCAGGGCGGTATCTTCATCCGCACCAAAGAGCCACTGGCAGTCGGGACGCAGATGCGGTTCGAGTTCCAGCTGCGCGATGCATCTCCGCTGATCGGCGGCGAAGGCACGGTGGTGTGGACGCGCGAGAACGATCCGAGCCGGCCCGCGATCGCCCCCGGCATGGGCGTGCGCTTCGATCGCCTCGGGGACGGCAGTCAGACGGTCCTCGAGAAGATCCTCAGCGAGAAGGCGAAGCAAGCCCCGCAGCGCGGAGATCAACCCACCAAGCCGCCGATGTTCACCGATACCCCGACGCGCGTCGCGCCGGCGCCGGTGCAAGAAGCGCTGCTCGGTAACGATCGGCATCGCTCGGGTCGCGGTGGCGGCGAGTTCGAGTCTCAGACGCCACTGCCCAAGCCGATGCCGTTTCACTCCGACGCCGACGAGTTTCCCGACGAGGCGTTCGAGGAGGCCACCAAGGTTCGCGCGCTCGACGATCTGATCGCGCAGAGCGCAGAGGATTCTGGAAGTCAGGCGTCTGCGCAGGAGCTGTTCTCCGGCCGGCGACCTCCGGCCGCTGACGAGCTCGCGGTACGCCGGACCGGCGCCCGCGCCGATTCGACGCTCGCTGACCTGCCGGCCGCGGTGCCCACGCAGGTGCCCGAGCCGTCGTCGACGTCGCCGGGGTTCGCGAGTGCTCGCAACAGCCGTCCGATCGAGGAGCCCCTCCGCGACTCCGCCCCGGTGTTGCCGAGCCCGCCGGAGTCGCCGTCGAAGGCGCCGCGCATGCTCGACACCTCCCCGTCACCACACCAACTAAACGACAACGAGGATGGACGGGCCTCCGACGTCGATCACAACAACAACGCGAAGGCCGCGTTGATCGCGCAGAACGATCGGATGGAGAAGCTCGCGAAGACCAAGATGGGGATGGCGCCCGTCTCGGTTTCCACGCGCTCGGCGACTTCCCCGCAGCCAATTGTCGCCCGCGATGCACCGACGCGCCCGTCGGGTCACGTGGCGTTCGACAGCGGGCCGACGCAGCGGCCGGACGCGCCGGTCAGATCGTCGAAAGCACCCCTCGTCATCCTGTTGCTCGTCCTCCTCGCTGCCGGGGGCGGTGCGGTGTGGTTCTTCGTGCTCCGCGAAAAGGCGGTCGAGGACAATCGCGTCGCGACGCCTGGGCCGACGTCGGGATCCGACAAGACCGGGTCGAACGGCGTGGTCGCGACCACTGGAAGTAATGGCAGCGCCGACAAGGTCGGCAGCGGCAGCGCCAAGCCCGTAGCGGAAGCGCCCAAGGGTCCGATGGTCGACATCGAGATCACGGCGAACTCGCCGAAGGCGACGGTCGAGGTGCTCGATACCGACCTCAAGGGCCCAGTTCCCTTCAAGACCAAGCTCGAGAAGGACAAGGCGTACAAGGTCAGCATCGCCGCGCCGGGCTTCGCGACGCTCGTGCAGGACATCAAGGGTGGTCAGGACAAGCTGGTCGCCAAGCTGATCGCCAAGCCGATGATGATCACGGTGACGAGCGAGCCGGCGGGCGCGTTGATCCTGGTCGACGGCTATCCGGTCGGACATTCGACGCCGTTCGACGTCGAGCTGACGAAGGCGCAGGCCTCGAAGAAGAACGTGCGCATCGGTCTCCGCAAGGTCGGCTACCGGCCGGTGGAGAAGATGATCGAGATCGCGACGTTCACCGAAGACCCATCGAAGATGGTGGCCAAGGTCGCAGAGAAGCTCGCGGTGCAGATCCAGGTCGTGCAACCTCCGCGTCCGCCGCCGAACACCGGCTCGGGCTCGGCAACAACACCTGGCGCGGGCTCCGACGCGAGCGGCTCCGGCTCGACGCCGCCGCCGACCGGTTCGGGAACGCCGACGCCCACGCCGGGGTCGGCCAAAGAGCCGGAGCCTGCCTTCGTGAACCCGTAGCCGTGCGGCTCGCGTTGATCGCGATCGCGTTGATCGCATGCAAGGCCGACGCGCCGTCGACCTCGACATCCGCATCGGGCTCGTCGTCGCCAACGCCATCGACCACCACGCACGCCGGCAAGTCGTCGCTCGCGGCGATGATCCCGACGCTGCCGACCGCGAAGGTGCTGTCGACCAAGGCGCCGAACGATGCCTACGCGCTCGCGACGTGGTGCATCGACCAGGCCGATGCGGTCGCGCAGATCACAGCTGTGCTCGAGCGCGATGGCTGGACGTCCGTCCACACGCGCGGCGAAGCGACTCGCGACAGGAGCTCTTCGGGACTCGCAATCGCAGCGATGAAGGGCGACATTCGCTTCGCGGCGCGCATCGGCGGTAGCGACACGCGCTGCGCGGGGACCTACGTGACGGCGACCGTGATGCGGCTCGGCAACATCGACGCGAAGCTGCTCGAAGGCGCGAACAAGATCCGTTAGCCCTCGCGTGCTCAGCCAAGGAC
>JACCYD010001372.1 GCA_013696695.1 Deltaproteobacteria bacterium
TACCCGGACTGCCTCGACCGCAACGCGCCCGCCGAGCTCCACATCACCCGGCTGCTCTCGAAGGTCCGCACGATCGCCGCGTTCGCCTACAAGAAGTCGATCGGTCAGCCGATCGTCTACCCGAAGAACTCGCTGAAGTACGGCGCGAACTTCCTGCACATGATGTTCGCGGTGCCGAGCGAGGACTACACGGTCAACCCGGTGTTCGAGAAGGCGCTCAACCAGCTGCTCATCCTCCACGCCGATCACGAGCAGAACTGCTCGACGTCGACGGTGCGCATGGTCGGCAGCTCGGGCGCCAACGTCTACGCCGCGATCGCGTCCGGCATCCTGGCGCTCTGGGGCCCGCTCCACGGCGGCGCGAACCAGGCCGTCATCGAGATGCTCGAAGAGATCAAGGCGATGGGCGGCGACTACAAGCGCTTCGTCGACGACGTCAAGAACAAGCGCGACAACCGCCGCCTGATGGGCTTCGGTCACCGCGTGTACAAGAACTACGACCCGCGCGCGAAGATCCTCAAGAAGATGTGCGACGAGGTGCTCGCGCAGCTCGGCATCAAGGATCCGCTGCTCGAGGTCGCGAAGGGCCTCGAGGAGATCGCGCTCAAGGACGACTACTTCATCTCGAAGAAGCTCTACCCGAACGTCGATTTCTACAGCGGCATCATCTACCGCGCGATGGGCATCCCGACCGACATGTTCACGGTGATGTTCGCGCTCGGTCGCCTGCCCGGCTGGATCGCCCACTGGAAGGAGATGGTCGAGGACAAGGACACCAAGATCGGTCGTCCTCGCCAGATCTACACCGGCGAGAAGCAGCGCAAATACGTTCCGATGGAACAGCGCTAGCTCACGCCGCGCACGCCCTTCGGGGCGGTTTCTATTTACAGCTACCTTTGGGCTTCACGTTCGTCGCGTAGCCGCGATCGACGTTGCCCGCCGGGTCGTAGTTGCAGACCCAGACGTCCATCCCGCGGCACGTCGTGACACCGCAGCCGATCTGTGTCGTGCCACGCCACACCACCTGCGTGAAGTGACCGGTGTCCATCGAGAAGCCACCGCGGTTGAAGTCGTAGAGCTTGACCTCGTCGTACCACATCGCCGAAACGGCCTTGCCGTCGAGCGTGCCCGAGGTCCCGGCCGCGAGGTTCTCGCCCCACTGACTGCCGCTGTGGCCGAACTTGCAGCCCTGATCCTTCAGCGAGTTTGCCCACGCCTGCGCGACCTGCTGGAGCTTCGGCGACCACGTCAGTGGCGCGGCGCAGTGATCGCCGCGATAGCGGTTGTGCGAATCGAGGATCGCCTGGGCATCGGCAGGAAGCCCACCGGTCGGGCGCGGCTCCGGCTTCGGCTCGGGACGCGGCTCGGGCCGAGGCTCCGGACGCGGCTCGGGCCGAGGTGCCGGGCGTGGCTGCTCTCCGCGCGTCGCCCACGGATCGGGCTGCGGCTGAGGTGGTGGCGGCGTCGGCTCGGCTTGCCCGCCGTACGGATCGCTGGGTCCGGCGGGCTGGCGAGCGGGATCGGCGGGAGCCGTCCACTCGCCACCCTGCGCGCCGGGAGGCCCCGATTGCTGCTGGCCGGTGGGTTGCGGTGGCGGCGGCTGCGGCTGGCCCTGCGACGGGCCGTAGATCGGGCCGCAGGCCGCGAACACGAGGGCGATGAGCGCGCTGCTGTTCATGGGGGACATGAGCTTCTCGGGCGGACCACGCCATATGATGACACGGCATCGTCGGTAAGCGGATGGCTTGAAAGTTCTACAACAAGGGTCCAAATTCACGCCGTGCGAGCGATCGTTGCAGAGACGACATCTTCGTCGGTGACCGAGGGCATCCGCGTCGGTGTCCAATCCCAGTATTTGCCCGATCAGTCGGAGCCCACCAGCGATCGCTACGTGTTCGCGTACACGATCACGATCTCCAACGAGAGCGGGCGCACGGCGCAGCTCCGCACGCGCCACTGGATCATCACCGACGCCCGTGGCTCGGTCGAAGAAGTGCGCGGCGATGGCGTGGTCGGCGAGCAGCCGCGGTTGTCCCCCGGTCAGAGCTTCCAGTACACGTCCGGCTGCGTGCTCACCACGCCGGTCGGCACGATGCACGGCACCTACCGGATGTGGTGTGACGACGGCAGCAGCTTCGACGCAGTGATCGCGCCGTTCTCGTTGGCTTCGGGTACGACGGCTCGCGACGAAGCCAACTAATCCAACCGGTTAGAGCGCGATCGCTCCGGTAGGAGATGTCGGCCAAACAAAACCCAAAGCCTTGGTCTAGGCTATGCGTCTAACGCTTTGTCCGTGAGCACCACCATGACCCACGCCGAGCGGGAAGCGGCGACCGCCACCGCGCTCGTCGCCGCTGCGAAGGCGGGCGATCAGCGCGCGTTCGAAGCGCTGGTCACCAGGTATCGCAAGCGCATCTTCGCACTCGCGCTTCACATCACCGGCTCCTCGAGCGAAGCGGACGACATCACGCAAGAGGTCTTCCTCAAGGCGTATCGCGCGCTCGGCGACTTCGAAGGTCGCAGCCAGTTCTTCACGTGGGTGTACCGGATGACGGTCAACCGCTCGCTCAACGCGCGTCGCGATCGCGCGCGCCGTGGCGAGGACACGCTCGACGATCCTCGTATCGAGCTCGCCGTCGCGGTCGATGCGCGCAGCAATCCGAATCGCGCTGCCGAGCTTCGCCAGACCTACGTGCGCCTGCTGCGCGCACTCGATTCGTTGCCGGTCGACATGCGTACCACGGTGATCCTCGTGTCGCTGCAGGGCCTATCGCACGGTGAAGTCGCGATCGTCCAGAACGTCAGTGACGGCACCATCGCGTGGCGCATGCACGAAGCGCGGCGCCGCCTCCACGATGCGATGGCGCCCGAGAAGATCCAGCGCAAGCGCGGAGACCTGTCCGCGGATCTCACGCGCCTGCTCGGCGAGCACGGCCTGTTCGTGCCCGTGATGCCCAAGGGCCGCGCGTAGCGACTCCGCTCTTCGATCATTTCTTTGGTCGACACGGAATAATTTCAGATCGGGTTTCGCCAGCAGGCGTTGAACCCGGAAGCGTCGGCTCGTCGCAGGCATGTGCGAGCTGCGTGTCGAAAGGACGTGTGATGAGGACAGTGATCGCCGCCAGCACCATGCTGGCGCTGTTGATGCCCGTGACGAAGGCGCAGGCCTTCTGCGGGTTCTATGTGTCGGGCTCGAACAAGAAGATGTTCAACGACGCCACACAGGTGGTGTTGATGCGCTCGGGAACGCGCACCGTGTTGTCGATGCAGAACGACTATCGCGGTCCCCTCGAAGACTTCGCGATGGTGATTCCGGTGCCGGTCGTGCTCAAGCCGACCGACGTCAAGGTTCTGCCGAAGAGTGTGTTCGAGCGCATCGACTCGCTGAGCTCGCCGCGCCTGGTCGAGTACTGGGAACAGGATCCCTGCCCGCCTCCCGCGCCACCACCGCGCCCGATGGATCGCAGGTACTCGCGAAATATGCCGGTGCCATCCCGCGCGCCGATGACCGACTCGCTCGGCGCCTCGGAGGGCCGCGGCCGCGATAGCGAAACGACGAGTCGGGCGCCCCAGCGTCCGGCGGTCCCACCGAAGCTCGCGAGCTTCTCGGTCGACCCGCAGACCGTGACCGCCGGCGTCGCGACCAGCCTGACCTGGAGCTACAGCTTCGCGAACGAGCCGTGGCCGGCGCCGACCTGCACCGTCGATCACGGTGTCGGCACCGTGTGGCCGGGGGCGTCGAAGCCGCTGATGCTCGAAGCGAGCTCGAACCTCAAGCTGACTTGCGCGAACTCCGCCGGCAGAGACAGCAAGGAAACGCGCGTCAACGTCGTCAAGATCGAGGCGAAGTTCGACGTCGCCGAGTACCAGATCCTGATCCTGTCGGCGGCCGAGGCCACCGGGCTCGATCAGTGGCTCAAGCTCAACAACTTCAAGATTCCGGAAGGCGCCGAGCCGCTGCTCCGGCCGTACGTCGAGGCCGGATCGAAGTTCTTCGTCGCGAGGGTCAACCCGCAGAAGGTCGCGATGGTCGACGGCCGCGTCGCGCTTTCGCCGCTGCGCTTCCACTACGACAGCGAGGAGTTCTCGCTGCCGATCCGGCTCGGCATGGCAAACTCGTCGGGGAAGCAGGATCTGATCGTCAACATCATCTCGCCCGACAAGCGGTACGAGGTTGCGAACTACAAGAACGTCATGATCCCGACGAACTTCGACGTCAAGTTGCAGGTCAAGGAGCGGTTCGCGGAGTTCTATGCGGCGCTGTTCGACAAGACGCTCGAGAAGAATCCCGGCGCCGTGGTCACCGAATACGCGTGGACCGCGCAACCGACGCCGCCCGGTCAGCAGTGGGGCATCGTCAATGGCCAGAAGTGCGATCCGTGCCCCGACGTCATCCCCGAGGACAAGGACATGGTCCTGCTCGGCGGCGACGTCATCGGCGGCCCGGTCAATCAGGGTGGCTTCGTGCTGACGCGGCTGCACGCGCGCTACGGCAAGACCGATATGAAGGACGACCTGCGATTCCGCGAGGCCAAGCCGATCACCGGTGGTCGCGAGGTGTGGGACGCCAAGGGCATCGAGTACGGCGCGAAGCCGGGCGCCGCGAACTACTTCCAGGCGCGCTACGCGATCCGCTACTGGTGGAACGGCCCGATGAGCTGCCCGAACCCGAAGCGGGGCGTCTGGGGCGGTCCGCCGAACGGTGCCCGCAATCAGGTCATCGCCGCGGGCAAGACCGCGTTCGCGCCGCGCGGCAAGTTCCAGCTCGCCGGTGCGATCAAGCGCGACCTGTGGGAGATCGGCTTCAAGAAGTTCACGCCGCCACAGCAGAAGCCGGCACCAGTAGCCCCGACGACGCAGACGCCGGCCACGAAGAAGACGATGTGGTTCGGCGCCGGTGCGCTCGGTGGCTTGATGTTGATCGGCCTGCGCACCCTGATCGCGCGCCGCCGTCGCACCTAGTCGACGCGAGCTGGACTCGAGAGCGAGCCCACCGCGTCAGCCCACATCATGACCTGGTCGGTTGTCGTCGCGTCATTCCGTCGCCACGGCACCGATGGTGTGCTCGGGGCTGATCTCCGCGTCGGCCAGTGCCGGTGCCGTGTTCGCGCGGACATTGATCCGGACCCGGCCCGCCGCACCACCGCCACCTCCGCTCGACTCGAGCGCGGCCGCGGTCGGGACGCCGCCGTTGGTTGGAGCGACCGCGAGCGCACCACCGTTGCCGCCGGCGCCGGTCACGATCGGGTTGACGATGACGCCGGCACCGCCCGGCGCGGGACTGGTGGAGCGCGGGCCGTCGCCGCCGCGGTTGCCGTCGACGCCCGGTGTGCCGTTGAGGCCGTGGGCGCCGCCGCTGCC
>JACCYD010001383.1 GCA_013696695.1 Deltaproteobacteria bacterium
TGCGAGACCTCCCGCCGGCATGTACGCCGCCGAGGCCGCGGGCCTCGCGTGGCTCGCCGGTCCACTGCGCGTGCCGCGGGTGCTCGCGGCCACCGAAACCGCCCTCGCGCTCGAGTGGCTCGAGCTGACGCCGAAGACACGCGGCTTCGACGAGCGCCTCGGACGCGGACTCGCCGAGCTGCACGGGCTCGGTGCCGCGTGCTTCGGGCACGACGACCCGAGCTTTCTCGCGACGCTGTTGCAAGACAACACGCCGGCGGTCGATGTCGTCGAGCACTGGATCGAGCGGCGCGTGCGGCCGCTCGCCGAGCAGGCGCGTGCTCGCGGTGCCATGCCCGACGTCCGCAGCAAGCTCGACGCGCTGCGCGCGAAGCCCGATGCGTTCGGTCCGCCGGAGCCGCCCGCGCGACTGCACGGCGATCTGTGGTGGGGCAACGTCGTCGCGGTCGCCGGCGCACCGTGTCTGATCGATCCCGCGGTGTACGGCGGTCATCGCGAAGTCGATCTCGCGATGCTCGCGCTGTTCGGCGGCGTTTCCGAGGCGCTGATCGCCGCGTACGAGGAGCGCCACCCGCTCACACCCGGCTGGCGAGACCGCGTGGCGCTCTGGCAGCTGTATCCGCTCGCGGCGCACGCGGTGCTGTTTGGAGGTGGCTACGGGGCGCAGGTCACGCGGATCCTCGACCGCCTGGTGTGAGGTTCGTGGGCCGCCTTACGGCGAATTCTCGTTCGCGTGAACAATCCGTGAAGCGCCGGTTTTATCGGTTGTTCGCGCGCGCGGCATCCGTACCTTCGGGCCCTTACCAGGAGGCTCTCGATGATTCGTTCGCCCAAGATCGTGTTCGGGTTCTCGCTGCTCGCAGTCGCCGTGTTGCTGTTCGGCGCGTCGCGCGCGTACGCGGATGCCGCGTCAGACCGCGCGGTGATCGCCGATACGCTGAGCAAGCTCGGCGGCGTCGCGCACAACCTCGCGAAGACGGCGGCTGCATCCGACGATCGCGCGGTCCGCAAGAAGTTCGGCCCAGCCGCGACCGACGTCGGCGACGATCTGCAGGCGCTATCGCGCCGCGCCGCGAAGGCCGACGTCAGCTATGAAACGATCGTCAAGGGCCTCGGGCCGATCGACAAGGACGCGCTCACCCTCGTCGACCTCGCCGATGAAGCCGAGGACAAGGCGGAGCGCAAGAGCCTCCGCACCCAGGCGACGCAATTGCAGCAGGCGGTCGCCGCCGCGCGCAAGATCATCGAGGCGTACGCGAACCAGAAGGAAGATGCGAAGGTGGCGCCGCCGGCCAAGACGCCGATCGCCGACGGCGCGTTCAACCAGCTGGTCGCGGCCGTGCGTGGCGCGAGCTTCGACGACGACAAGGTCGGCGTGGTCAAGGATGCGTCGCGCGGCAACTGGTTCACCGCGAACCAGATCGCGACGCTGATGGGCCTGCTGTCCTTCGACGAGGGCAAGATCGACGCGGCGGTGGCGGCGTGGCCCCGCGTGGTCGATCCGCAGAACAGCTTCGTGCTCTACAAGAAGCTGGCGTTCGACGACAGCCGCGAGACGCTGCGCAAGCGCATCTCGAGGTAGCGCTCCAGTCGAGATCCTCGCTCTACTTCTTCGAGATCTTGTTGTCGTTGCCGAGCGTGGCGACGACCGGCTTGCCGGTGCCCTTCACGGTGCTCTTGTAGGTCACCTTGTTGCTCGAGCCCGTGATCGAGATCTTGTCTGCGCCACCGATGTCGAGCGTGTTGCTGGCGCCGACGATCGCGAGCTTCTTCACGTTCTCGATCGTCACCGTGTTGCCGCCGCCGGTGACCGTGATCTTGTCGCAGGTGCCGGTGAACGTGAACGTACCTTCGCCGGACTGGATCGAGACCTCGGGATCCTTCGAGCAGTCGATCGTGGCCTTCTTGTCGCCCTGGATCGAGCGGTCAGCGAATGCGAGGGCAGGGACCAGCAGCAGCAAGACAAGCGCGATGCGGTTCATGGGCTCTCCTGAGCGGCATTGGACGCCGCCGTGCGTTCTAGCTTCAGTCCGAATTGGGTGTGTGCCGACATCAGGGCGACATCATTGATAGCGCACACATTTTAGCCTGTTCCGCGACATGAGACCGCGTGAGGTAAGCCGGCGCGGCACACTTTTTTGCCCGCCGTCGCGCTAGAAACCGCCCCATGGATCGAACGCGGATTGCCGACGCTGCTCGCGAC
>JACCYD010001404.1 GCA_013696695.1 Deltaproteobacteria bacterium
CTGCAGTGCTGTCCGCTGCTGGCATCCCGCCCGACAAGGCGGCCAAGGCGCTGGTCCCGCTCGCCGAAGGCGCGCTGCGAAACATCACCGCACACGGCACGACAGCCGGACTGACCGGACCGATTCGACGTGGTGATGCGGCGACGATTCAACGCCACCTCGATGCACTTCGTGCGCGTCCCGAGCTTGCCGAAATTTATCGCGCGCTTGCACGGCACGCGGTCGAGATCGCGGGTCGGATCGACGGACAGGATGCCCCGGATCGCCGTGGGCTCGACGCGATCCGCGAACTTTTGGCCTGACGCGGGGCCTCTTACGGAAAGGGCTAGTGGGCCTACATCGCGCTCGGCTAGCATCGACCTCGATGAGCGTTCGAAGCTTCTTCGCATCCTTGGTGGTGGTCTTCCTCATGATCGGAGGCAGCGCTGCAGCTGACTCCAAGAAGATCGAGAAGGAGAAAGCGAACCCGCTGTTCTCCGGTCGCATCATGCTGAGCGACAAGTATTACCCGCGCTCTGCAAAGAGCCTCGCGGCGTTCAACGCGCAGGTCCGGAAGCAATCGAAAGAGAACTTCCTCGAGGATAAGGAGAAGAAGAACTGGAAGATCTACTTCGCCGGGTTCCTCAAGACGCCGCTCAACGACGTCGAGTACCTGGTCAAGATCTACGAGATGACGGGTCGCGGCCAGCAACTGGTCGCCACCGTCGAGCAGTTCACCGATTCGCGCGGCCAGTATTCGTTGATCAGCTCGATCGTGCTCGACCGCAAGCTGGCTGGCGTCAACAAGCAGCTGCTGATGGTGCTCGAGGCCAAGGGCAAGACGCTTGCCTCGGCCCGCTTCAAGATCCTCGGCGAAGGCGAGCGCTACTCGGGCAAGGTCAACTTCTCCGAGGAAGACGCGAACGGCGGCTCGAAAGACGAAGAGTAGCTAGAGCAAAGTCAGCGCCCGCTGACGTCGATCGGAATCGCGAACGTGCTCGACGAGCGAGCAGCGTTCTCCGGCGGAAAGATTCGAACCTGGTAGATGCCGGGTTGCTTGTAGTCGAACGCGAAGGCGAACTGCTCCGGGTTCGACGAGCGCGGTCGGGCGACCGTTGCCGTCGCGCTCCCCTGCGGATCCTCGACGATCACGATCAGCTGATCCGTCTTGATCACGGCGCCGAGCTTGTTGCGGAGCTCGAGCCAGATCAGGTGCTGGCCGATGATCATCGGATCCGGCACGTAGGCGCGCAGCCGGAGCGAGCCGTCGTCGCGGAAGATCTCGCGGCGGACCTGCGCGGCAGGCTCGCGCGTGTCGTCAAGCCTGTCGGCCGCGACATCGTGACCGACGATCAGCCGCACGGCGACCACGCCGGCGGCCGAGAGCACGAACGCGAGCGCGGCACCGATCGCCATCCAGCGCGTGCGCTGCGACGGGGTAACCGCCGGGCGATCGATCGGATCCAGCGGCTGCGGCTCGAACGACGAGCGTGGGATCGGGATCATCGGCCGGTCCTTCTTGGTCGCCGCCGTCTTGCGCTTGGGGCGCCGCGCGGATTTTGGCGGGTCCGGAAGATCCAAGCTCTCGAGCGCCTCGACGGTATCGTCGATCAGGCCCACCAGCGTGTCGGCGCTCGCGATGCGCTCGCTCGGGCGCTTCGCCATCAGCGCGAGCACCAGACGATCGACGTTCTCGGGGACGTCGGGGTTGCGATCGCTGGGCCGTGGCACCGGGCGGCCGAGGTGCGCGAGCAAGACTTCGAAGCCCGAGCCGTCGAACGGCGTGCTGCCGGTGATCAGCTCGAACGTCACGCAGCCGAGCGCGTAGAGATCCGCGCGCGCGTCGACGACCTCGCCGTGCGCCTGCTCGGGTGACATGTAGTGTGGCGTGCCGATCAGGTTGTTTGCGGTGAGTCGCGTCGCCTCCGCCGTGCCGGGCTTGCAGAGCGCGATGCCGAAGTCGACGATCGTGATCCGATCGTCTCCGTTGCGATCGCGCCGCCACATGATGTTGCTCGGCTTGAGATCGCGATGCACGACGCCGACGACGTGCGTCTCCGACAGCGCGCTCGCGATCTGGCGGACGATGCCGAGCGCGCGCAGCACCGGGACCGGGCCGTCGTCGAGGATGCGATCGAGCGGCTGGCCTTCGACGAACTCCATCGCGAGGTATGGCCGGCCATCGGGTAGGTCGCCGACCGCGTAGATCGACACCACGCCGGGGTGATGGATGGCGGCGGCCGCCTTGGCTTCGCGCGCGAACCGCTTCGACATCACCGGATCCGACGCGATCTCGTAGGTCGGGACCTTGAGCGCGACCACACGATCGAGCTTGTGCTGGCGGCCGCGATACACGGTGCCGAACGAGCCGCCGCCGATCACGCCTTCGATCGTGTAGCCATCGACCTTGTTGCCGACCAGGCTGTCGTGATGATCCTTGTCGTC
>JACCYD010001418.1 GCA_013696695.1 Deltaproteobacteria bacterium
GTTGACGTTGTTGCCGTCGTCGCACTGCTCGGTCCCTGTCGCCACGCCGTTGCCGCACCTGGTGGCGGTGCAGTTGCCGCCCTGGGCGACGTTGGTGTCGCAGCCGTCGTTGTTGACCGCGTTGCCGTCGTCGCACACCTCGCCGGGGTTGATCACGCCGTTGCCGCATGCCGAGGTCGTGCAGTTGTTGCTGCACGTGTCGGTGTTGCTGGCGTTGCCATCGTCGCAAGTCTCGCCGGCAGTCTGGACGCCGTTGCCGCAACGAGTGATCGAGCAATCGAACAGCGCGTTGCCGTTCGCGGTGTCGGTGTCGCAACCATCGCCGTCGGCCTGATCGTTGTCGTCGCACTCTTCATTCGCGGCGCCGTTGACCTTGCCGTCGCCACACGCGGCTGTCGTGCAGTCGAGGTTGCAGGTCGCGGTCTCGGTCGGAGAGACGACCTTCGAGCCGGTCGCTGCCGCCGGTGCGGGATCGCAATCTTCGCGGGTGTCGACCGCGCCTGCGATGTTCTGGAAGCCATCGCCGCAGCGATTGACGATGCAGTCGGCGCGGCAGTTGTCGTCGCTGGCAAGATTGCCGTCGTCGCATTCCTCGATCGGGTTACCGAGCCCGTCGAGGTCGATCACGCCGTTGCCGCACCCGACGCCGAACTTGCACGTCGAATCGCAGGTGTCGCCGTTGTTCGTGTTGTTGTCGTCGCAGATCTCGCCAACCGCGCTGTCGACAATGCCGTTGCCACAGATCTCCGTCGACCGGCAATCAGCCGAGCAGCCGTCGGCGGCTTCGGTGCCACCGTCATCGCAGATCTCGCCGAAGTCGGTGATGCCGTTGCCGCACACCTCGACAGACTTGCAGTCCGGAGAGCAGCCGTCACCGGCGACGGTGTTGCTGTCGTCGCAGATCTCGCCGGGATCTTGCGTGCCGTTGCCGCAATCCTCGACCTTGCAGGACGTCGAGCAGCCATCGCCGTCGAGGACGTTGCCGTCGTCGCAGGTCTCGCCGGAGTCGATCACCGCGTTGCCGCATGGCGACGTGATGCAGACCTGCTGGCTGGCCGCGCACTGCGTACCTTCGGGACAGCTGAAGCCGCGTCCGCAATCGATCGCTCCGGGCTCAGACGGACAGCCGGGGACCACCAGTGCCACCGACGCCGCCAACATCAATCTAAGGAAGGTCATGTCGTCTCCTAAAAGCGTCCGTGAATCATCGCTCCGGCCGTATTGGGCCCGAGGATGGGGGTGATCGCGACCGGCCTCGGGTTCGCGCTCTTCGACTGTTCGCGCCGATACTCGTCGGCCGTGATCTCGTACGACACGCGCCGGTTGAGATAGAGCAGCGCGGTGCCCGTGATCACCGCCGCACCGGCGATGCCGAACATGACGTAGCCCATCGTCTTCTTGGTATCGCCGCTATCGCGAATGTCGCTGATGCTCGAATCGACCATGCATCCGGCGCCACCGCTGGCATCGTTGCAGTCCTTGATCGCCTGATCGAATTCGTTGTAGCTGGTGTTCGCCGAGCTCTCGAGCACCGCGCCGGTGACCGCCAGCAAGACGCCGCCGCCGATCACTGCGAGCGGCATCCATCGCGCTTCCCACCGGCGCTTGTAACGCGTCAGCTCCTCCGACGTGTAGAGCTGCAGCTCGATGCGGAACTTCTGACCGGGCTCGATGTACGGCGCGTCGACCTGGGCGTTGTAACCGGTGCGCTCCGCGACGATCGTGTGCTTGCCGACCCTCACGCGCATCTCGACCTTGTTCGGCTTGCCCGCCTCGACGGTGAACACCTTGGCGCCGTCGATCAACACGTTGGCGCCGATCTTCTTGCAGCTGACCTCGATCCACGCGAGCGCCTTCGCGTTGACCGCGAGGTAGGCCTTCGCGTGGTCGAACTTGTCTTGATCGATCGGCGCGGGGCCGTGCTCGACCGCCTTGAGCAGCGCGTTCTCGAGCTCGATCGGCTGGTCGAGCGTGCGCAGCGCGAGCGCCATGTTGTAGAAGATCGCGGGGTGCTCCCAGCTGCGGAGCGCCTCCTTGTATTTCTCGAGCGCCGCCGGGAACAAGCCGTTGTTGAGGTGCCTGTTCGCCTCGCTGAACGCGCGCAGCGCCGTGGTCTGGCGCTCTTTCGACACGCCCTTCGCCCACGGGCGCTCGTCCTGGGCACCCTGCCCGAGGTTGTCGTCCTTCGGCGTCGTGTTCGTCGGGTCGCCGCTGCCACCACCGGGATCCGGGGGTGCAGGCTGGGCCAAAACAGTTCCAACGCTCAGCGCGAAGCCAAGCGCGATCACCACCGCGCGCGCAAATCTAGTCATGTCGTCTCCGCTTACTTGAGGACGTCGATCGTGGCTGTACCGAGTTGCTTCTTCATCTGCTCGACGCGCTCCCGTTCTCTCTTCAGGAGCTGTTCCGTCTCTGTCTTGGCCTTCACGGCGTCTTCCTTCGCGACGAGGGCGTCGTTGCGAGCCGTCTTCGCAGCGTTCTCTTCCTTCTCGGCCCGGGCCTTCGCGACTTCGGCGGCCTTCAGGTTGTCCTGCGACTCGCCGTAGAGCACCTGCAGCTGCGCGAGGGTCTGCTTGAGATCCTCGGTGGTGGCGTCGAGCTTGACGTCGACCACCTGCTTCTCCGAGAGCACCTTCAACTTCGCCTGCATCTCGGCGAGGCGCTCGGCTTCCTTCTTCTGGATCTGGGAGAGGCGCTGCTCGGCGACGACTCGCTCACTCTCCGCGACGCCCTTGAGGCGCGTCGCCTCGGCGTTCTTGCGCTGGAACACGACGGCCATGATCATCGCCGCGACGACGATGCCTGACAGCACGATGAAGCCGGCGATGATGCCGCGCCGCTTCTTGCGCGCCGCCGAGATCTCGAGCTCGACGACGGCATCGAGGAAGCCGCGCTCGACATCGGTAAGCGAGCCCTTGTAGCGCTTGCGAAACTTCTTGGCCTCGTCGGCCATGTCGCCACGCCACAACAGACCGGAGTCCTGATCCTTGCCGTGCCACTGGCGCGATGCCTGGCGCAACTGGTCGACGAGCGCCGCATCGTCCTGGTTCTCGTCGAGCCAGCGCCGCAGCGTCGGCCACCCTTGTACGAGCGACTCGTGGACGATCTCGACCGTCGAGCCCTTGCCCCCTTCGAGCACCTGCACGACGAGCAAGCGCGCGTCGACCATCTGATCGACGAGGCGCTGCACTTCACCAACCTCGCGCGACAGCTCGCGGAGCTCGGCCATCGGCACGATCGCGCGCGTCCGCTCGGGCGTCACCAGGCGCAGCAGGATCGCGCGGATCAGGCC
>JACCYD010001423.1 GCA_013696695.1 Deltaproteobacteria bacterium
GATCTGCTGCCCGCGTGTGCGTTGCGCCTTCGCGGCCCGGGCCTTCTCCTCCTGGATCTTTCGATCCATCTCGGCCTTCTCCTTGCGGAGTTGCTCGAGCTTGGTCTTGGCGTTCGAGCGATCGGCAGCGGTCTGGGCGCTCGTCACGGCGTCGACAGCAACGTTGACCTTGTTGTCGAGCTCCTCGAGGTCATGCGCGAGCTTGTCGACGCGTTCCATTGTTTCGTCGGCGTCCTTGCGCGCCTGGGCAGCCTCGCGCTGCGCCTTCTCGAGCTCCGCGTGATCGTCGGACGGCGGAGGCGGCGCGCTCCTGTCGGCTTGATTGGTCGGTGCGACGGGCTGCTTGGCCGGAGAGGAGCACGCCACCAGTAGAGCGATCATCACAACGCGCATGACCCGAGTGTTGCACGCGCGTCAGGTCAACGTGGCGAACTGACGAAACGTCGCGCTGTGGCCTACCAGTCTCTAACTTCGCCGCGAGCTCGTACCTTCCGCACGTGCGGGAGATGCGAGCGCAGGCGGGCCTCGAGGGTATCGGGCGCCGCGAATGCTTCGCCGAACGAGATCATCAAGGTCTTGAGCTTCGGGCAGGACATCGCGCAAAGCTCGTCGATGGTGTCCTGCGCGAACACGCCGCAGAGGACTCGCAGCTCGACGAGCTCGGGCAGCGCGAGCGCACCGATCCGCACGGTCCCGCCCTCGAGCGTCAGCTGTTGCAACCGGCCGAGCGCCGCATTGGCGTCGGCGATGTTGCCTGTGGTGGTGTGTTGCCGCGGCCACCCCGTGGTCCGGCCGAGGTGAAGCGAACGCAACGCTCTCGGCGCCGCGGCCACGAGCGCGTCGACGAGACACTGCATGTCCATCGTACCGTCCCCAGGTGCGGGTCCGACCACCAGCTTCGAGATCCACGGCGACGAGGGATGCTG
Organism: Deltaproteobacteria bacterium; assembly: GCA_013696695.1. GTDB lineage: Bacteria > Myxococcota_A > Polyangia > Haliangiales > Haliangiaceae > JABFXX01. The sequence goes on from JACCYD010001423.1 coordinate 927, forward strand.
CAAGATCTCGGTCAACGTTGCGGTTGCCGAGGCCGGCGTCTCGCGTGCCTCGGGTCCCCATCCGATCTCGAGGCATCGGATAAATCCGAAGCGCGACGTCACCTCGGCAGTGCGCCCGGCCCCGAACGCCGGGAAGTCTCGAAGCGGACCGAGCAGGTCGTGGCGTTCGATCCACTTGTCGCAGGTTCGCTGCAGCGCGCGTCGCGCGATCCGGTCCTCGACGGACTGGATCTGGTTCTGCATCACCATCAGCTCGCCGCGGGGATCGCCGTTGCGCTGGAGCTCGTCGGCGTAGACGAGGTAGAGCTCCACATCGTCGCGATCCGCGAGGATCGCGCGCTCGAGACGTTCGACCGCGATGGTGCGAAAGCTCATGCGTCGGTCTCGCCGGCAGCTAGCGAGATCGCCGCTCATCTCGTCCCGAGCAGTCGAGCCATCACCCGCAAGAGCTCTGCAAGACTGAACGGCTTGACCAGGACGGCGTCCTGAAGTGCGGCGGAGCCTGTCGGAATCGCTTCCGGCAGCGCCGTCATGAGAATTGTTGGGATGCTCGCGAGTGCTGGATCCGCGCGCATCCGCCGGATCATCTCGGGGCCGTCCATGACGGGCATCATGATGTCGACGATCACGATGTCGGCATGGCGCGCCGCGAGGGACGCGAGACCAATCTTCCCATTGATGGCGAGCACGACATCGTAGCCCGCGTCCTTCAGGAGATCCGCGGTTACGTCGGCGAGCCCAAACTCGTCGTCGACTATGAGTACCGAGGTTTGCAAGGCGGTTTGGGGAGAGGATCAATCCGGTGACGGCTCGGATACGAGGCGGGCAGTCCCCGTGAGGATCTGCTCGGCTGATTCGAACGTGTCAGCTACGTGCAGCCCTCGATCCGTGATTTGAAACTCGCGAATGCCTCCATCGTAGGCGTGGTCGCGGACCTTCAAGATCGAGATGAGGCGGTACATCTGCGCGCGAAGCTCGACGTGGCGCAAGAGCACGAGGTTATCGGCAAGCGCGGACACTCCATCGACGGGGAGCCCGATGCGCGGACCTACGAGATCTCGGGTCTCCATCGTAAAGAGCGACGTCACGCCTCGACGCGTCAACTCGTCGACGAGCGCCGAGAACACCGAGCGGGTGCGCTCGGGATATTCAGCATGATGCCGAAATCCATGAAGGCCGTCGAAGCACAACCGTTGGACACCGTGGTCGACCACTGCACGGAGCAACCTGTCGACGACTGCATCCAGCACGCCTTCGATCGGCGCCTCCCAGAACAAGTGGAGGAGGCCGCGCTTGCACGCGTCCTGCAACCCGAACCCGAGTCCTTTGTCCTTCGCGAACAATCCTGCGGGGCGCTCGTAGAAGCCCACGTACAGCCCGACCTGTGAGTGCTTCACGCCGGACGCGAGAAATTGCAGACCGAGCGTCGTCTTGCCGCTTCCCGAAGGGCCGACGATGATCGTGCTCGACCCACCGGGCAGTCCTCCACCGAGCATGGCATCGAGGCCGCCGACGCCAAAGTCAGCGAGCGCCACGGGCGTCGGTGCAGGATCGCCTTCTTGGGGCAGGCGCAAGGTGGTCTCGATTCGCGGTCGAACCTTCACCCCGGCATTCGTGATCTCCACTGAATGTCGGCCGCGCAGTTGCTGCGTGCCGCGCATCTTGTGGACCACGATATGGCGCGCAGCGTGGACACCGATCAGCGTGTCCCCGAGCTCGAGGAGCCCATCCACCATCGTGTGCTCCGGCCGGAACGACGCCGCACGTTCCGTCGACGACAGCAACACGACGGTGCAGTCGGACATGCTGGTCACGGTCTGCAGACCATGAAGAAACTTCTTGAAGTCACGCGATGACGGCGCGAACTCTTCCGCCGAGACCAGACCATCCAGCACCAAGAAGGTCGCATTGCGGGCGAGGACGGATTCCTGAATCGACTTGAGCAACGCGTCGAGCCCACCCTCCTCGAGCACCTTGAACGCACTGGTGTAATAGATCGATGTCGTGACCAGCTCGGGGTTGAAGAACTCCATCGACCGGAGGTGAGCGATGAGCCGGGTGTGCGATTCCGCCAGCAGTGTGATGTAGAGGGTGTGGTCGCCCTGCTCGGCTCGGTGGAAGCAGATCTGGTTCCCCAGGATTGTCTTCCCGGACCCAGGGGCACCCTCGATGATGTACACGCCGCCGCGAAACAAGCCGCCGTTCAGAATCGTGTCTAGACCTGGAACGCCAGTAGCCACGCGGGCAAGGGTGAGGCTGTCGACCATCTCGGCATTCAACCACGAGGCAGAAGAACTCTGAAGAGGGCGCCGCCGTCCGTTGGGGTCTCGGCGCTCACGCTTCCTCCCATGGCCACCACCAACGTCTTCACGATGAACAGCCCGACACCGAGTCCGCCCGACTGGGCGGTGACTGGGTCCAGGTGATCGAACAACGTAGGAAGTCTCTCGACCGAAATTCCTGGGCCATGATCGCGGACCGCGAGCTCGACCTCGGACTCGCGCAGGCGAATCGAAATCGTCACGACACCGGGACCGGCATAGCGAATTGCGTTGGAGAGCAGGTGGGCCACCACCTGATCGACACGGGTTCGATCCCACCAGCCCATCGCCGGTTGCGGTCCATCGACGATCACCTCGACGCAGCCCGCGGCCGCCTCCCGGCGAAGCCGCGCGGTTACGTCGGTGACGACTGCCACCAGATCGACCGCCGAGATCTCGAGCTTGATGTTGCCCTTGCGAAGCTGAGCGACCTCGGTGACCCGGTCGACCGTCCCGACGAACTTGCGGAGGTTCTTGGCAAGGATCGCGACCCGGGATGGCAGGGGCGAAGTCGCGCTCGACGTGTCCTCCAACATCTCGTCGAAGTGATCGGCCAGCAGCATCAAGGGCGCCACGGAATTGCGAAGCTCGTGGCCGACGACCGCGATGAAACGATCCCGCGCAGCGAGCGCGGCAGTCAACCGCGCGATCGTGGCGAGCGATTCCGGGTCGCGAGGGTCAGATTCTGGCGGAGCTTGGCCGCCAGCTCCGGCTTCTGCACCCCGCATCGCAACGATCCCGACGGGCGGGGTGTGAAGCGGGATGACGTGCGGACCGACGAGGGGACCGGACTCTATTCGCCCAGCTGCGTCGTGGTTCGAATCGACTACTGGCGCCTCTCGCTCTCGAATGGCGTCGCCTGCGTCCGACATGGATGTCGGTAATCCTTTCAAGAAGCGCTCCAATGCCGAGCGCCAACGTCCCGAGCGCCACCTTCAGGCGATAGGGCCCACCTGGGGCCACAAACAACCCGCGCCGAACGTGCGCTGGCGGCACAGCGCGCGGTTTTCGCACGGCAGATCCTCGTAGCCGACTGGTTGGCTGGCATTTCAACAACCTGGGGCGAACGCGACAAGAACTGGCACATTCCTTGATCGCTTTGTTAGGGCCACCTCGCCACCGCCGCGGAAATCGCAGCTGGTTCTAGCGAGCGTCACAGCGTCTCGAGCGACGGCGCGGGTGACATGGTCCCGCTGCACTGACAGCCGCTCTCGGTGTTGATCCGGATCCGGCCGCGGCCGCCACCACCACCGCTGCCATTCACCTCGCCGGTGGCGCAGTCCTGCGGCGCGCGTCCCGCTGCGGCGTTGCCACCGGTCGCGCCGGCTCCGCCGCCACTTCCCGGCGTGCAGAACTCGGCACCGACTCCACCCGCTGCGGTGGCGATGGATCCGTTCCGTCCTACGCTGCCGGAGCTCGAGCTCGAGCCGCTCTCGTTGCGACCACCGTTGCCACCACCGCCGCCGCCATGCGCGGCGACCGCGCCACTCGCGATCACGACCGGCGCTTCGAGCAGGATCGCGCCACCAGATCCGCCGC
>JACCYD010001426.1 GCA_013696695.1 Deltaproteobacteria bacterium
GCTCGCGGGTGCCGGCGAAGTTCGCCTCCCGAACATCTGCGTCAACCCGACGCGCACCGGCTTTCTCGACGTCATCGCGGCGATGGGCGGCAACGTCGAGCGCGAGAATCTGCGCCACACCGGTCCCGAGCCGATCGCAGATCTCGTGGTTCGCGGCCCAGCCCGAGGCCTCGTCGGCACCGAGATCGCGGGCGACCTCGCGGTGCGCTCGATCGACGAGCTGCCGATCCTCGCCGTGATCGCCGCGCGCGCGCGGGGCACCACGATCGTGCGCGATGCCGAGGAGCTTCGCGTCAAGGAGAGCGATCGCATCGCGTCGACCTGCGCGCTGCTCCGCGCGTTCGGTGTCGAGTGCGAGGTGAAGCCCGATGGCTTCGTCGTTCACGGTCGCCCCGACGGCAAGCTCACCGCCGGCTCGATCCACGCCGATGGCGATCACCGGCTCGCGATGGCCGGCGCGATCGCGAGCCTGGTCGCCGACGGACCGGGGACGATCGACGACGCCGATCAGGTCGCGACGTCGTATCCGGGCTTCGCCGCCGCGTTGACCACGCTCGGTGCGACGATCACGACGATCTAGTTGGTGCGGTGCGCGGCGAGCGCCATCACCTGGTTGTCATCGCGCTTGCCACTCCAGTAGATCACCTCGCCGTAGCGCATCAGATCCGACGGCGTGATGATGCGCTCGCGACGCCCGCTGCGCGCTTCGGTCTGCGACGCCCAGTACACCAGCTCGGAGCAGTAGTACGCGTCGGCGTGATCGATCCCGAACATGCCGCTGATATCGAACTTGCCGCCGACCTTGGTATGCGCGCGCGCCACCGCGCCGGTCTGATCCGCGGCCGACATGTTCGCGGGGCGCACGACGATCACGTAGTGGTTGCGACCGACCAGCTTCGAGAGCGGGATCTCGCGAATGCCTTCGCTCACCGCCTCGATCACGGTGCCGCGCTTGGCGTCGTAGATCGACGCGTGCGACAGCGACTCGCCCGGCGTGACCGTGGAGATCGCATCGCCGACCAGCACATAAGAGCGGGTGAGGATCCAATCGCCGTCGCGCGCGACGTTGCTGATCTCCGACGTCCACAGCTGGGTGACCGCCGCGTCGACCTTGGTGTCCACAGGACGCTTCACGATCACCGACGGGCGAGAACAGGCAACAGCAGCGGTCGCGAACAGCAGGGCCAACAAGCGAGTCATGCAGCGGAGAAGTGCTTGGTTCGTGCCACGGTGTTAGTGCCGATATTTCAAGTGGTTGAGCTCGCAAGGGTCATGTTTTCATCACTCTGTGATGACCTGTCGACAACCGGCAAACAGGGGCGGAGAACAAACCGTGGTCTTGCCGCGTCCGTTCGTGCGATGAAACGCCCGATGCGCGGCCTGGTGACATCGAGCCTTGTCCTTCTTTCACTGACCGGCAGCGCGTCCGCCGACACGCCCGATAAAGGCGACTACATCGCGCAAGCCAAGGTCCTGTGGAGGATCGCGGCGTGCGGCGGCACCGATGAGGCAGCGCCGGCGAAGTTCGATACCAAGACGATCGAGCGGCACTGCAAGTCGATGACGGAGCTCTACGCGGCTCACAAGAAGCGGTGGGCCGACAAGGCGAAGCAGTTCATCGGCGAGGTTCGTCCGAAGGACGCACCGAAGACGGTGGTCTATCCGTTCGGCGGCGGCGACCTGTCATCCGCGCTGGTCGCATTTCCCGACGCTACCGAGATCACGACGATCTCTCTCGAGGCCGCCGGTGATGCACGGCTGATCGACTCGATTCGCATGGGCACGTTGTCGGGCGATCTCGGCGAGGTTAGCTCGCACATCCGCAACCTCTACGCGTCGGCGTACTCCGCGACGATGAACCTCCAGAAGGCGTCGCGTGACTCGTCGTTCCCCGGCACGCTGATGATGGTGTTCGCCGGCATGGCGCTCCATGACATGGAGCCAGTGTCGTTCCGCTACTTCGACGTGCTGCCCGACGGCAATGTCGCGTACCTGTCGGCCGCCGAGCTCGAATCGCGCGCCACCGAGTACATCGCTACCAAGCGCGGCAAGACACCGCCGAAGAAGATCACGCACTACTGGTACGCGCACGACTCCGCGTTCGGCAACGTCGAGATCCAGTTCCGTCCGCGCGGCGATGCCAAGGCGCCGCTGCGCACGTACCGCCACATCGTTCAGAACCTCGACGACACGCACCTCAAGGCCGACGACCGCGTGCTCCAGCACCTCCGCAAGAAGGGCAAGGTCTCGATGATGACCAAGGCCGCGAGCTTCTTGCTCTGGTACGACGACTTCACCGCGATCCGGAGCTACCTCCTGGGCAACCTCGCGTGGATGGTCTCCGACGCGTCGGGCATCCCGCCGAGCTACGCGGGCCCCGCGGGCTACGAGCAGATGACGTACGGCGAGTTCACCGGCCCGCTGTTCACCATCGATCCGAAGAACACGCGGAAGGAATTCATCAAGCTCTGGAAGGAGCAGCCGAAGCGCCCGCTCGCGTTTCGGTTCGGCTACCCCGACGTGAACAAGAAGCCGCACCTGCTGGTGACCCGCCCGAAGACCCCGTAGTGCCCCGCACCGAGCCGCCGGCCCACTCGTTCGTCGACACGCCCCACGGTCGCTGCGTCCTGGTCACGCTCGACGACGATGCCGACGCCCTCGCGCGCGCGATCGCCGCGCTACCCGAGCTCGAGCAAACGCTGGCACGGCAGAAGACCGAGCACGTCCGCCGCGAGTTCGTCGCTGGTCGCACTGCGCTGCATCTGGCGCTCGGCGATTTTGCACCGGCGATCGGGGCAGGGCGCCGTGGCGCTCCGGTGATGCCGGAAGGCTTCACGGGGTCGGTCAGTCACAAGCGCGGCGCGGCGATCGCGATCGTCGCGCCGATCGATACCGGCTGGGTCGGCGTCGATCTCGAGCACGCGGCGTCGCCGAGGTTCGACATCTCCACGCGCATCTTGACCGCGCGCGAGCAGCAGGCGCTGCCCGCGGATGACGGTCGCGGGCGCGCAGTGACGCTGCGCTTCGCGATCAAGGAAGCGATCTACAAGGCGGTCGATCCGATCGTCGAGCGCTACGTCGGCTTCACCGAGGTCGAGCTCGACGTCGGCGATGGCTTCTGCGCCGTCGAGTCGAAGCTGCCCGCGGCGATCGAGGCGACCTGGCGCGAGCACGCGGGGCACTGGATCGCCACGGCGCGCGCGATCCGCCGCTAGCGGCGCGCGCGAGGCACGTCGCGCTCGAGCACCGTCTTGCGCTCGTCGCGCGCGGCATTGCGGATCGCGTCGTCGCAGATCAGGCGCACGTGATCGGACAGCCCCTCGGCGATCGCATCCGACACGTTGAAGCCGGATCGATCCTTGATGTACTTCTTCATCTTCGAGACGACGATCAGGACGTCCTTGTCGGTGACCTCGGAGAGCGTGAGGCCCTCGAGCGACGCGGCGACCTGCGGCGACGCTTCGCCGACCACGCGACGGACGACCGGCGTGCTCGACCCGACGGGTGGCCTCACGCCATGGGGTGGCGGCTCGGTGCGCCGCGGCTCGGCATCGGCGGCCTGCGCGGCGAGCTCTCTCTGCCACGCCTCGCGGCTCGGTGCGACCGCGTCCTCGGCCCACGCCTCGCGGTGCCGCACCGTCGACAGGTGGCTATCCCAGCAGACGACAGAGCAGAACACGAGGCGCATCTTGCTGCGCTTGCACGTCGAGACGCTGCACAGGTAGTGCTTGCCGCCGAACGGGATCTCGGTCTTGCACTCGGTACACTTGAGCCAGGTCTCGGCCATCGGGCCGAGCCTAGCACCGCAGCCGGCTCAGCGACGGCTCAGCGCCGGCGACGGCGATTAAGGGCGACGAGGCCGAGTAGCGCGAGCAGCGCGGAACCGCCGGCTCCCTGGCCACCGGAATCACAGCATCCGCCGCCCTCCGTCTCGCCGAACGCGGTGGGATCACAGGTGCCATCGGCCGGCTCGTTCGCCGCCACCGAGACGACGAACCGCTTCGCGATCGCGCGCATCGGATCGGCCTTGTCGGTGACGGTGACGACCACCGCTTCGGTGTCGCCGGGCGTTGCATCGGCGTTGACGCAGACGCGCAGGATGCCCTCGGGGCTGACCGCGGCCTGGCCCTTCATCGGCTGCGTGGTGATCGTGAAGTTGTGCGAGGTGCCGGCCTTCGGATCGTTCGGATCGACGATCGACTCGCCGGCGTCGCCGCGGATCGCGACGATCGGCTCGACGAGCAGCGGCTCGGGACCGCGCAAGACGGGCACGCCCGCGGCGGCTTCGATCTGATCGACGAGCAGATCGGGGCGACCGTAGATGCCGCCTTCACCACACGCGACCGTCGCGTCGCCGTACGCACGCGAGGTCACGCCGACGAGGAAGTCGCCGTACGGCGTCAGCAGATA
>JACCYD010001440.1 GCA_013696695.1 Deltaproteobacteria bacterium
GGTCTGAACGATGTAGAGCTGCTCGCCGACGTAGACCCACTCGATGTCGAGCTTCCTGTTCTTGAACACGCCGATCAGGGCCTTGCTGACCATCGCGAGCTGCAGCGCCATCTGATCGGTCAGCACCGGCTTGCCCTTGTTGGGGTTCGGGATCTCGCGCACGCCGCCGGCCTCGTCGAACACCAGCACGGTCGGCTCGTCGGAGCGCGACAGCACGCGGATGCCGCGGTTGTACCAGCTGACGATCAGGCTCTCGGGAATCTTGCGGCCGTCGACCACCGCCATGCCGAGCCCGCTCTTCGCGTTGATCGTGAAGTTCTTGTCGTCGTCGGGATCGGTCGGGTGCACCGTCGCCACCACACCGGCCGCCGTGGCGGGAACGCCAACTTGAACGAGCGCCGAGCCGTACACCGTCTTCTGATCGATGCCGGCAAATGCCCGCGCATCGTAGGCGCGCAGCGTCCACGTCGAGGCCCACACCGCCTTGATCGCCTCGCACACCGCATCGAGGCCTTTGACGTTCGGCTTGGTGTCGTGGAGCCCGGCGCCGGAGAACGTCTCGGTATCCTCGGCATTCGTCGAGCTGCGCACGAACACGCCTTGCGCGATCGGCCCGAGCCCGTTGAGACCGGCTTCGACCTTCGCGCGCAGCTCCTTCGAGAACGGCGCCTGCTCGATCGCCTTGCGCAGCCCCTCGAGCCGTGCCTTGCGAAAGTTCGGATCCTTCTGCACGTTGGGATCTTCGAGCAGCGCGGTGAGCTGCTTGTCGATGCCGTTCGCCTTGAGGTGCTCGTCGTAATACCTGAACGGGATCCCGAAGCCCGGCGGAACTTTCATGTTCGCGAGCTTGGCGTGGATGATCTCGCCGAGGTTCGACGACTTCGCTCCGAAGATCACCTCGTCCTTCGCGCGCATCGCCTCGAGCGTCCGCAGATCGTCGGCGGCGAGGTCGGCCTTCGGGATCGTCACCTTCGGGATCGCGGCGCGCTTCGCCGCGTTCACGGCAACCTCTGCCTGCGTCGCTACCCGCAGGGTGTGCGCGGTGCCCTTGGCGTCGAAGAACACGACCTTGCCGTCGAGATCTTTCAGCTTGGTCTGCGCGTTGCGGAGACCGATGTTCGGAATCTTCCAGCCCTTCGCGCGCAGCGACAGGTGCGAGAGCGGCGTCGAGAACGTCTCCGAGATGATGCCGGCCACCGGCGTGATGTCCGACAGCACGGCCTTGAGCACCACGATCTCGTCGGACGCGAACGTCAGCTGATCCTCCGGAATGTTCTCCGGAACGATCCGCAGCTTACCGACGGAGCTGCCCTCGTTGAACGCGGTGTAGTCCTGTGCCTTGTAGAGCTCGTCGTTGAGCACGTACGGCACGCTCTGCGTCGCCTTCGCGATCTTGACCTGGTAGTCCGAATCGGGCCGGAACCGGATCTTGTCGGCCTTGAAGAAGGTCTCCTTGATCCGCTTGTACGCGCGCTTGACGTGCTCCGACGTCGCCTTGTCGCCGGCCCAGTAGGCGAACGTCCACTGGTCGTTGCTGACGTGGTGGACGACGTAACACATCATGAAGTCCGGCTTGGCTTCCTGATAGTTCCTGTCGACCGCGCGCACTGCCGCGGGCGTCTTCGGCTTCTTGTAGAGTGTGCCGAAGATGAAGTCCTTGTGGACCGGATAGATGCTGACGTCGAAGTAGTAGATGCGGTCCGTCTTCATATCGAGGACGAACTTGGCGAACCGCTCGCCGCCGAGCTCCTTCGAGTACGCCTCGAACGTCGCCGCGTCGGGAATCTTGTCGACGTAAACCTTGCGGGTGAACGGCTCGACCAGCGTCGCGGATCCGCTGCCGCTGCCGACTGCGACGTCGGCATCCGAGACGGGCTGCGCCTCGGCGTCGACCGGCGTCGCGACCATCGCGGCATCGAGCGGCGTGCCCAAGAGCGGCGGCGGCTCCTTCTTCGAGCCACACGCGATCAACAACAGCACCACGAGCGAACGCATCGCATGCAGCGTACACGAGCCATCCACGCGGCCCGACCGACCGCCCGGGCTTTTGCGCGTGATATCAGTGGCCATGCCCACGCTGCGCGAACACTCCGCCGACTTGATGTCGGGCAAGGTCGCGATCGACGACGCCCACCCGATGCAGCCGCGGCTGGTCGCCGAGGAGGTCGCGTCGCGATCGTACTTCGTCGCGAGCTTCGCGAACGTCACCGCGTTCGACACCGACGCCGGGCTCGTGCTCGTCGATACCGGCAGCTTCGTGCTCGCCGATCGGACGCGCGAGCTCCTGCGAGGCGTGGTCGCGGCGCCGGCCCACACCGCGATCTGGACCCACGGACACGTCGATCACTGCTTCGGCGTCGAGGGGTACGAGGAGGAGGCCGGCCGCCACGTGCACGTGATCGCGCACGAGGCCGTGCCACGGAGGTTCGAGCGCTATCGGCTGACGCGCGGCTACAATGACCGGATCAACGCGCGGCAGTTCCAGACCAAGGCGCCGTTCCCCGGCGAGTTCCGCGCTCCGGACGAGCTCTACGACGAGCGTCGCTCCGTCGACATTGGCGGCCGGCGTTTCGAGCTGCATCACGCGCTCGGCGAGACCGACGATGCGACCTGGGTGTGGGTTCCCGATGCCGGCACGCTGTGTGCCGGCGACCTCGTGATCTGGGCGTCGCCGAACTGCGGCAACCCGCAAAAGGTCCAGCGCTACCCGCGCGAGTGGGCCAAGGCGTTGCGCGAGATGGCTGCCTATGGCGCCGAGGTGCTGTGCCCCGGTCACGGCGTGCCGATCTACGGTGCGGCGAACGTCCACCGGCTGCTCGACGACACCGCGAGCTATCTCGAATCGTTGGTCGATCAGGTCGTGACGCTGCTCAACCGCGGAGCGTCGCTCGACGACATCCTCGCCGCGGTGAAGCCACCGGCCGAGCTCGCCACCCGACCCTACCTCGCCCCGATCTACGACGAGCCCGAGTTCGTGGTTCGCAACCTGTGCCGGCTCTACGGCGGCTGGTGGGATGGCAACCCGGCGCACCTGAAGCCGCCGCGCGAGGCCGACCTGGCCCGCGAGTTGGCCGGGCTCGCTGGTGGGGCTGCAAAGCTGGCCGAGCGCGCCGGCGCCGTCGACGATCCACGGCTCGCGTGCGAGCTGATCGAGATGGCGTACCGGGCGGCTCCCGACGATCCGGCGATCCAGAGCGCACGAAAGGCGATCTACGCGGCGCGCGCCAAGGCCGAGCGATCGCTGATGGCCCGCGGGGTGTACGCCTGGGCCGCAAGATAGGCCGGAAAGCCAGGCAAGCCGCATAATTGCGTTCCCAGGCTCCGGGGGATAAAACCGTCCAATGGCGGAGCGTGAGCCGACCCTGCTCGGGGAGCAGGCCCAAGGGTCTGGGGACGGCCGTCCGGATATGGCGAAGGACGCCGATACGGAGCCGACCGCTGCGCCCGCCGCAATGAAGTCGCAGGCCACCGAGCCCATGCACGCCGCGCCCAGATCGGCGAAGTCGCCGACTACCGAGCCGATGCACGCGCCACCGAAGTCCGCGGCGAAAGCGCCGATTGCCGAATCGCCGAAGTCCGCGCCGGCGAACCCGGGCGACAGGATCGGGGTGTCTACCGACGGGCGGCGCGCGCCGGTCGTTCACGTGGTCGGCTTCTGGAAGCGCGCGATCGCCGCGTGCGTCGATCTCGCGATCGTCATTCCCACGGCGATGTTGGTGACGTTCCTCGCCAGCAAGGTCTCCGGTGTGCGATTGCCCTCGGAGAAGCTGCGCTTGCTCGACATCGACCTCTGGATCGATCTCGTGCTCGCCACCGATCCGGCGATCGTGATGGGCATCGTGTTGTTCGTCGCCGTCGGGCTCACGTACCTGTTCGTGTTCCACCTGCTGCAAGGGCGCACGCTCGGCATGCGCCTGATGAAGATGCGCGTCATCGACGTCTACGGCGATCGGCCGTCCCCTGCTCGCTGCGCCGCGCGCTGTGCCGGATATCTTGCCGGGGTTGCCACGCTGTTCCTCGGCTTTCTGTGGATGGGCTTCGATAGCGAGAAGCGCGGTCTCCAGGACTGGCTCGCGGGCACCTACGTGATCCGCGGATGAGGACGCGGAACACAGTGCCGAGCAGCGCAAAATGAGGCCACGGCCATGCCTTCGCGACTGAGCTCGCTCCTCGTCCGCGACGGGTTGGTCGGCGTCAAGCGCATGGAGAAGGCCTTCCAGCGCCAGGTCATCTACGGCGGATGCCTCGACACGATCCTCCTCGAGATGAACCTGGTCCCCGAGGATCGGCTGACGCAGTACCTCGCTCTCGCGTCGGGGCTGCCGCCCGCGGCGCGTGATGAAGCCGAGAAGATCGATAGCACCGCCGTCGCCGTGGTATCGCGTGAAACCGCGGAGCAATACCGTGCGGTCCCGGTGGCGCTCGAGAACAACGCGCTCCGCATGCTGGTGTGCGCGCCGCTCGAGCTCGACGCCCTCGAAGATCTCGCCGACCTGCTCGATCGTCCGCTGCAGCCGCTGATCACACCGGAGTACCGCTGGCACCTGGTGTTCGCCGCGGCGTACGGGCTCGACCCGCCGGCGCGGTTCACCACGCTCGCGCGCGCGCTCGACGTCGACACGGCGACCCCGCCGGTCGGTCGCGGCAAGGCGGTGATCGTCGACGAGGCTGCGCCGAACGCGATTCCGCGCAACGCCGACACCCAACCCACACCCGCGCCCGGAACGCCCGGGCGGACCATCATCCGCGCCGACGATTTCACCAACGAAGACGACACGCAGAAGACGATCATCGAGGTCGAGGAGATCCGGCTTCGCAATCCGACGATCATGGGCATCGTGCCGAGCCGCGCCGAGTCGCCCAAGCCGATCGCGCGAATCCTCCCCGAGCGCCCGACGCCGCAGCCGCGTCGCGATGGCGTGCCGGAGGAACCGGTGCCGCGCCCGATGGTGACGTTCGCGTCGCCGAGCACGGGCGTGCCCAAGGCGGTGTCGGAATCGGGTCCGAAGAAGCGTCCCGGTGGTCCGCGCGCGAACTTGCGCCGGCCCCCGACCACGCCGATCCCGACGGAGGGCCGCGATTCACCGCTGCCGAT
>JACCYD010001443.1 GCA_013696695.1 Deltaproteobacteria bacterium
GGCCTATCTCGGCCCCGAGGATCTCGCGTCGCACACGCGCTTCGGCCCGACGGCGCGCACGTCGGTGATGTTCGGTCCGGGCGGCGTCTCCTATGTCTATCTCTGCTACGGCGTGCACGAGATGTTCAACATCGTCACCGGCGAGGACGGTCAGGGACAGGCGGTGTTGATCCGCGCGATCGCGCCGCTGTCCGGGATCCCCGATGACAAGAAGATCGGCCGCGGCCCCGGCAAGGTCACCAAGGCGCTCGGCATCGATCGCAGCCTCGACCGCAAGCACCTCGGACGAGGCCCGCTGTTCATCGCCGAGGTCGATCTCTCGCAGCCTCCCGGGATCGCGTGGACCGACGTCCCGGCGAGGGATGTCGCGAGTGGGCCGCGCGTCGGTGTCGACTTCGCGGGCGACGATTGGAAGGCGCGACCGCTACGCTTCTGGTGGCGCGATCACCCGTCGGTATCGGGTGCTCGTGGGACGACCTTGTCGACTCGCCGCAAACGCTGACGGTAGAGGTGCTCGGCGAGCTTGACGCGATCGCGGCTCTTCGGCGCGCGGTAGTGAAAGTGCGGTCCGGCGGCCGCCGTCACGAACGGATCGACCGGTGGCATCTCGAGCTCGGCTAGCCACTTCTTGATGTCCCCGCGCAGCGCGTCGTCATCGGAGAGCCACACCACCGTCTTGTGCTCGGTCAGTCGCAACGTCGCCTTGTGCGCGCGGACGTAGACCGAGAGCTCGACGTGGCCGTTCTCGATCAGATCGACGTCGTGATCGTCGAGGAACGCCAGGATGCGGCGGCCGTCGACGCGCGAGGTCAGCCAGACATCGGTCTGCCCGGTGTTCTCGAAGTGATCGAGCACGCGGACCTCGAGGTTGTCGGCGCTCGGCAGCCGCTCGAGGAGGCCGAGGAATACATCGACGACCTGCCCGGCCTCGGGCTGGGTCTCGATCACGAGTAGCTTCGGATCCGGGTGGATGGTGTAGCCCTGCTTGCCCTGCGTGCCGGCGTCGAGTCGCGGCAGCACGCCGCGCGGCCACCGGAACACCGGCGTCGCGGAGACGTCGTCGGGAAGCGCGACGACGTGCTGCTTGCCGACCGATTCGCCGAGCGGGATGTGATCGGTGGCGCGCTCGCATGCGATGGCGAAGCTGCCCTTGAGGTGCTGCTCGGCGGCCGCGATCGCCGCACCGAGATGCTCGCCTTCGGCAGCGACCAGGATCGGCGATTCGCCGGGACGCGCGAGGGCGATCCGGAACCAGCTACGGGTGACGCCCTTCGCCATCTAGCCGCCGATCGGGGTGTCGAACTGGAGAATCACGACCGTGACCTTACCGTCGACGAGCCCGCCGATGGCGTTGACCGTCTGCTCGATGCTGAAGGTCGAGAAGTTCGTCCCGTAGGGCGCATCGCGCGACACGAAGATGCCGCTCGCCGAGGTCGCGCCGGTGACGACGCCGGTGCGCGACGCGTTGATGTACTCGACGCTGCCCATCGTCGAGCTCACGGTCAGACCCGACGCGGGCGCGCCCACGTTATCGAGAACGATACCGACGGTGAGCCCCTCCTCGGGGAACTCGACCAGCGCCAGCGCACCGAGGATATCGTCGAGCGTGGTCTTCGGCAGCCGGACGCCCGGCAGGTCGAGCATGTTGTCGCTCGCCGACACCGCCTTGCACCGTAGGCTCGAGGTGGTCTGCGCGCCATCCTCGAGCGCCTGGATGCACGCCGAGCTCTGGAGCTCGAGATCGACACCTGCGCCCCACGCCGGGGTCGGGCCGACGACGGTGCGCGCGAGCGCAGCGGTGTTCGCGGAGTTCAGCGAGTGCCCGGTGCGAACGCCGT
This sequence comes from Deltaproteobacteria bacterium, assembly GCA_013696695.1. Lineage (GTDB taxonomy): Bacteria > Myxococcota_A > Polyangia > Haliangiales > Haliangiaceae > JABFXX01. The sequence goes on from JACCYD010001443.1 coordinate 1,839, forward strand.
CGTCGAACGGCTTCGGCTCGCCGATCGAGATCGCGAGCCGATCGGCGATCGTCGAGCTGACCGAGAACGGCAGGTTCTCGAAGTCGCCGACGGTGGCCTTGACGTCGATCGTGTTGAGACCGACGCACGACGGCGCATTGACGCTCGGTACGTCGACGCATCCGAGCGTGACGACGGTCTCCTCGTCGCCCGGGTGGTAGAACGCGCGACCGCCGAATGCCGGGTTCATCGCCGCGATCGGGAAGCCCCGCGTCGAGTCGAACTCGACCGGCACCTTCGCGCAATCGAGCTCGCCGGTCTCGAGGTCGAGCACCGCCTCGCGCGGCCACACCGTGACCTGGACCTCGAGCGTCTCTCGCGGGAGCTCGCGGCGAGGCAGATCGACGTTGCCGATCGCGCACATGTCCGCCGTGCTGTTGGTGCGAATGTCCTCGCAGATCGAGATGAACGGCGCGTTCGGATCCGACGGCCGCAGCACGCGCAGGTGGAGCACGCTCTGGCACGCCATCGGCACGTCGGCGCAGCTCGTGGTGCCGCAGGTCGGCCCGGTAGTGCCGTCGGCAACGCGATAGATGATCGTCAGATCCGGCGTGTCGCACGCGGCGAGCACGAGCGCGAGAACGACCAGTCGTCCGATCATGGCCGCCTCGCCTCGAAGCCCGGATCGTCGCTGTTGAACACCGACCGGTCCCAGCTCGACAGCAGATAGATCACGACACCGATCGCGACGGCGCCCGTGACGCCACCCGCGATCCGGTAGCTCGGCTTCTCGTACCAGGCACGCGTGTCGACCACGATCGGCGGCTTGAACGGCTTGAACGGCTTCGGCGGGATCACGATCTTCGGCGGCAGGAACGGCTCGAGCTGATCGACGGGCTTCTCGCCCGTCTTGTATTCGCGCAGCGCCGAGAACCCCAATCCCTGCTCGCGCCAGTTC
>JACCYD010001467.1 GCA_013696695.1 Deltaproteobacteria bacterium
GGGTTTGCGTCAGGTCGATGTCGCGTGCCGGCATTGCAGCGCGGTTCGCACGTTGTGGTTCCGGATCGCACCTGACGAGCTCAACTAGTCCCACGCCGGCAACTCCCCGTCGGGAATCGTGTCCTCGATGCTCTCGGTGAGCAGCACGAGCTCGTTACCGCGCCTGCGTGCGGCGCGATCGATCTTGCGAAGGTCGTCGAGCATGGCGCGGAGCTGATAGATGTTCGGTTTGTGTTCGTTCATGGCTGCCCGGAACGAGTGCAGCGGTCGTGCCCGCGTAACGTTGCGGTCTCGTTGCGTGGCGATCGCGGCTACGATCGTCGTGGCCGGCAAGCCGCTTGGCCGTCGCCGCTGGTAGACAGCGTTGTCAACCCGAAGTGACGGCGCACGACTACTACACACGTCGTCGGGAATCGACGCCGTGTCGGCTAGAGTTAAGCCACCGTGATTCGAGGAGCCACGACAGCCGATTACCCATCGTTCGCGGAACTGTTCCGCGAGCTGGGCATCGACGACCCGACGCCGAGCGCCGAGCGCTGGTCCTCGGAGCTGGCGCATCACACGTTGATCAGCGAGCGCGCGGGCGACGTCGATGGCTACGTCACGTTCATCGCGCTCAGCGAGGTCGGGCACGTTCGCAACCTGGTGGTCGCCGCGCGAGCACGTGGCACGGGGGTCGGGCGCGATCTGATGAAGGCGGCGGCCGATCGGCTGCGCGCGCGCGGGATCGGCGAGTGGCACCTCAACGTCAAGGTCGACAACACGCCCGCGATCCGGCTCTACGAACGCCTCGGCATGCAGGTCGAGCATCGGTCGACGGTGCTGCGTGTGGACGTGGCGCGATTCACCGAGCTCCCGCACGCACCCGCCGACGCGTTGCCGGTGTCCCCGGAGGAAGACGACGACATCGAGCGCACGCTCGACTTGCTCGGCGGCCGGATCGCGATGATGCGCGGGAAACCTGGGCACGTGCTCGTGCAGTTGCGCGACCCGTCGACGTTCGCCGCGGTCGGCTTCGCGGCATTCGATCCCTCGCTTCCCGGTGCGATGCCGTTTCGGGTCGCGCGCGCCGAGCTCGCCGGCACCATGCTCGCGGAGCTCGCGAAGCACACCACCAACCCACGCATCCAGCTGGTGATCGAGGACGATCGCGCCACCACCGATCTCCTGCTTCGCATCGGCGGCGAGGTCAGGCTCGAGCTCCTGCACTATCGCGGCGCGCTACCGGACTGAGCGGTTACTTCGCAGGCTTGACGGAGCGCACACCGACGAGCGTCTTCGCGTCCCAGTCCTGGGGAGGGCGCTGATCCGACCGTGCCGTTCGATACTGCTGCGGCGCGTACGAACCACGCGCCATCCGCTGCGGCTGCGCGACGTCGTACGCCGCAGTTCGTCGCTTCGCGGTGAGCTGCTCCTCGAACGCGTCGGCGTACTGGAGCGCCTGAGCATAGCGATGTTGATCGAAGATCGGCGTCGATGGCGGATCGTTCTCGGAGGCGACCGGGCGCTCTTCTTCGATCTCGCCGTGCTCCGCTTGATAGCGCGCGAGCGCACTCTGCTGATCGAAGTACGGCGCATATCGCGCGTGCATCTCGTACGCCTCCTCGTGCGACATCGGAGCGCGCACCGTCTTGCCTTCGACGTCGTCGTCACAGGGGCGCGGTAACGGAACGACGTGGAGCGTGGCCGAGGCCCTCTCGAACGCGGCTTCGGTGGGAATTGGTGCGGTGACAATCGAGCGTCGATCGAGCCGGCGGATCGCGAACGGCAACACCACCAAGAACCCACCACCAGCCGCGAAGATGATGTCGCGTGAGAGTTCGATCGCATCCGCGATCCACTCCGCAGCTCCGAACACGGCGATCACAGCTGCCACGGCGAAAAGCTTCAGGATGGCTCGCATGGGAGGTAGTACGAGCCGGGCGAACGCTTAGCTCCCGACACCTGCTGGAGAATATCGGGCGTCAGCAAGGCGTTTGACCTCGATCCGACCGCAGACCTTGGGAGTAGTCTTGTAGCGATGGCTGGTGGAGCTCTGCAAGATGCCTATCGGGTCGGGGTCGCGGTCGTCCGCGTGCTCGGCGATTCGACCAAGACCCAGGAGATCCACCGCGTGGAGGAGATCACGGGTCGCCCGCGCTTCCGCAGGCTGCTCGCCGAGATGGCCGCGACGCCCGAGGGTCGCCGCCTGATGGTCGAGCGGCCCGAGCTGTCGAGCGAGCACGTCGATTACGATCGGTTGCGCGCGCTGCCGGCCACCACGCTCGGCGGCACCTACGCGCGGCACCTCGACAGCAACAAGCTATCGGCCGATTACCAGGCTGCGGCCACGCTCCACGTCGACGATCCGGACATGGCGTATCTGATGCGCCGGTTTCGCCAGACCCACGACGTCTGGCACGCGCTGCTTGGCATGGGCATCGAAGGCCACGAAGAAGTGCTGATCCACTGGTTCACGTACGGCCAGCTCCGGCTGCCGGTGTCGGCGCTGATCATGGTGTTCGGCAGCATGAAGCACCTCGTGCTCGAGCGGCGCTGGGATGCGTTGCGGCACTCGATGATGGAGGCGTATCGCGCGGGTCGCGATGCCGAGCCGCTGATGCCTGTGTGCTGGGAAGATCTGTGGGAGCGCCCACTCGAGGACGTGCGCGCCGCGTACAACGTTCGCCCGCTCGATCGCAGCCGGTTCGACTGAGGCGGGCCAGAGAGATGGGCAAGAAGCGTCCCGAGCGCACGGCGCGCCGCGCCGCCGAACGATCAGCGCGCCAGATGGTGCGCGATCGCGAGAAGCTCGCGGCGCTATCGCCCGGCGGATCCCGCGAGCGCCCGATCGCGGTCGAATCCGCGGCGGTGATCGAAGTCCGCGCGCACGCCACGCCGTGCCCGCAATGCGAGGGCGAGCTGCGCGTCAACGAGCACCGCACCGATGCCGGCCTTCGCGTCGTCGCAGTGACGTGCAACCGGTGCCACGCCAAGCGCGAGCTGTGGTTCAAGCTGGTGTCGAACGAGCCGAACTAGCGCGACGACGCCGACTGATCGACGACGATCAGCGCAGCGCTCATCCCAGGAACGCGCGCAGATCGAACCCGACATCCTCGATGCGCTCCTGCAGCCCGGCGCCACTGCGCCACGATCGCGAATCACCGCAGTGCAAGCAC
>JACCYD010000579.1 GCA_013696695.1 Deltaproteobacteria bacterium
CCACGGCATCGTCGGCAACGGGTGGTACTACCGCGAGCTCGCCGAGGTCGCGCTGTGGAAGCAAGCGAACCAGCTCGTCTCCGGCGACAAGATCTGGGACGAAGCCAAGCGCCGCGACGCGAGCTTCACGTGCGCGAAGCTGTTCTGGTGGTTCAACATGTACTCGACGGCGGACCTCGCGGTGACGCCGCGCCCGATGTATCCCGCCGACGGGCGCAAGCTGCCCGACATCCACACCCACCCCGCCGCGCTGCGCGATCAGCTGCAGACCGACCTCGGTCAGTTTCCGCTGTTCGACTTCTGGGGCCCGCGCGCAGGCATCACGTCGAGCAAGTGGATCGCGGCGTGTGCGATCGACGTCTGGCGCCGTCACAAACCGACGCTGGAGCTCGTCTACTTGCCCCACCTCGACTACGACCTCCAGCGACAGGGGCCGTCCGGTCCCGGCATTCCCGCGGCGCTCAAAGAGGTCGACGCGCTGTGCGGCGATCTGATCGAGATCGCCACCAAGGACGACGCGCGCGTCATCGTCCTCTCCGAGTACGGCATCACGCCGGTCGACGGCGCGGTACACATCAATCGCATCCTCCGCGAAGCGAAGCTGCTGGCGCTACGGATCGAGCAGGGTCGCGAGTACCTCGACGCCGGAGCATCCACCGCATTCGCCGTCGCCGATCACCAGGTCGCTCACGTCTACGTGCGCGATCTGCGGCGGATCGACGAGATCAAGCTGCTGCTCGAGCGCACGCCGGGCATCGAGCGCGTGCTCGACTCCGCCGGCAAGCGCGTCGCCGGGCTCGACCACCCTCGCGCGGGTGACCTCGTCGCGATCAGCGCCGCCGACAAGTGGTTCACGTATTACCACTGGCTCGACGACGATCTGGCACCCGACTTCGCGCGCACCGTCGACATCCATCGCAAGCCTGGCTACGACCCGGTCGAGCTGTTCCTCGATCCGAAGCTCACCGCGCCCCAGGCCCAGGTGATCTGGAAGCTGGCGCGACGCAAGCTCGGCTTCCGCACGCTGCTCGACGTCATTCCGCTCGACGCGAGCCTCGTAAAAGGTTCGCACGGTCGGCTGACGGATTCTCCGCAGCACGGACCGTGCGTGATCTCGAGCCAACCACTAGCGGGACACGAGATGGCTAAAGATCTCGCGATCGACGCGACGTCGATCAAGCAACTCGTGCTCGATCACCTGTTTCGTCAGTAGCCGCCGAACTTGGTCTGGTGAAACTCCTTGTACTTCCGGTTGGCGATGCAGCCAATGATGCCGGACGTCAGCATCAGGCCGGTGATCAACACGCCGATCAGGACGATGATGCCGCCGCCGCCACCGAACGCGCGGGAGAACACGGCACCGAGAACGAGCATCGCGATCATCCCGATCGAGCCGACCACGATGGCCGTGATCGCGGGTCCGAGCAGACTGCGCGCCTTACCGGTGCACGTCATGATGCCGCCCGTCAGGAACACGGCGCCGAGTGCGAGGCCGATCAGCAACGACAGCGGCTGCGGGCGGCCCGCGAGCTGGGCGAGAGCACCGAGCAAGTAGATGGCACCGAAGATGATCCAGATGACGGCCGCGAAGATCGCGGCGCCCGGCAGCTTGTGGCGCGGCGAGAATCCCTGAGGATGGTAGCCGTACGCTGGCGCCATCTGCTGACCTTGCTGCGGCTGCCACCCCGGCGGATACGCCTGCGGCGCTGGCGTTCCGTAGGCCGGCGGCTGCGTTCCGTAGGCTTGCGGCTGCGCGTAGCCTTGCGGCGGGACGTAGCCGCCCTGCGGCTGGGCGCCGCTCTGCTGGGGTTGTGCGGGATAGTTCGGCTGCTGCGGATCGGTCGACATGATGACCCTTCCGGACGACAGCGATGGCTTCGAGTCGCGTTCGATCTTCAACCACCAGCGAAGTCACGCAATTGCGCGTCCGGATTCAGCCGTCGCCGCGATCGTCCCAGGATTTCACCAGCACGACCCGCTCGGATGGCCCCTCGTCCTCACCGTGCTGGAGGGCGACCCTGGCATTCGGAAAGGCGGCGCGCAGGCCTGCCACGACCGACGGCGAGAACCAGTTGTTCTCGAGATCGAGCTTCGGGATCCGCTCGAGCCGCGACTTGAACCTCAGGATCGGCTGCACGTAGTCGTCGTCGAGGTGCGCGCCCGTGAACGACAGCTCGGTGCACAGCGCGGTGACCGGGCTGGCGAACAAGCGCGCGAGCTCGTCGCCGAGCCACGCCGGGCCGAACGCATCGCCGAATGCGATCACGGCGACGAAGCCGCGCCGCCACGAGATGCCGACGGCTTGATCGCGCGGGCACAGCGTGTCGGCGACGCGCTCGAGGATGCCGAAGCTCGCGAGTGCGAGTGTCTTCTTGTGGTGCTCGTCGTGGGTGGATGGCTGGCACTGCAAGGCGATCAGCTCCCCCCACGGATCGCCGCGCGCCTGGAGCCAGTCGGCGAACACGAGGAACGGCTCGAGCGGGCCTTCCAGCGAGAGCTCGGAGAGAAACGGCGCGAGCTCCGCGGGGTCGTACATCAGGTGCCCGGGACGCGTCGTTGCAAGATCGTCGTCAGCAGGAACGCTCCGCACGCGACACCGGCGAGCACGGGCTGATCGCCGCGGATCACGAACAGCGCGTCGAGCAGCGAGATGCCCGCGATCAAGCCGCCGACCGCGGTGCGGAAGTTGCGCTTCCACACCAGCCACAAGCAGCGCCCGGTCCAGCCGGCGAACATCAGGTAGATGGCGAACATCCACGGGCCGCCACCCGCGGGTTGCAACACGACGAACGGCACGATCAAGAACGCGAGCGGCCACAGCTGCGTCAGCTTCGACGTGTTCTCGTGGCGCGCGATGAACGACAGCCCGATCAGGTACGCGAGCAGCAGCCCGCAGCCGATGATCAGCGATTCGTCGAGGGAAGCGCCGCCCGCGAGCGCAGCGGTGGTGTACGCGCCGACGCGGCACAGCCCCATCACGAGCGGCGCGAACGGGTTCGCCTTGTGGCGCATGTCGTAATAGACGATCAGCGCCGCGAGCCCGATGGCGGAGGCGATCGGCCACCACCCCGCGCCCGTTGCGAGCGCGACGCCCGCGATCGCGAGAATGCCGAACGCCATCAGCGCGAAGCCGGCCCCGAACACATCCGCCGCGGAGACCTGGCCCGAGGGGATCGGCCGCTCGGGCCGCTCGATCGCATCGATCGTGCGATCGAACGCGTCGTTGAGGAACATGCCCGCGAGGTAGAGCAACGAGATCCCGAGGCAGATCACGGCGATCGTCCACGGCGCGGCGGCGGCGCCCGACAGCGCCAGCGCGGCGAGCACGTTGGTGGTCACGGTGGGCAGGTTGGAGACGCGGCCCAATCGCAATGCCACGGAGAGCTTCACAGGCCCAGCCTATCACTCACAGGCGCTCGATCACCCATGCGAGCTCGCGCGCGACTGCGTCGACGATCGGCTCGGCGCGAAACTCGGCAGGCAACACGTCCCACGTATAGGTCTCGACCTCGAGGTGCGTCGAGATCGGCATGCGGCGATGTTCGGCGAGCAGCGCGGCGAGATCGCCTTGCGTGCTGCCGAGCGTTCCGAAGTGCTCGCGAAAGATCGGCACGTGGAAGTGCACGCGCCACTCGTCGGCCGCGCGCGCATCGGCGAGCGCCTCGGGAAGATCGACGTACCGGACGAGCTCGCTGCCGCTGCGAGCCACCACCTGATGCAGGTAGACGCCTTCGGCGAACGGCTCGAGGGCCTCGCGGGCTGCGGCATCGACCGGCGCGATCCGCAGGCCGCAGCCGAGCTGGACCTTCGCGATCGTGATGTTCGCGGCGCGCAGCTGTGCGAGAGCAACGCCGAGCTGCTCGAACTCGACCGCCGCGTGACACGCATCGAGGCAGACGCCGAGGTAGCGACGGTCGAGGGCGTGGCGCTCGAAGAACTCGACGGCCTGACCGAGCGTCTCCATCACGCAACACGGCTCGGGCTCGAGCGCGAGGATCAGGTGCTTGCCGGTGTCGCGCTCGAGCTGCGCGAGATACTCGGCACAGCGCGCGAGGTTCGAGGCCATCGCCCTGCCGGCATCGCCGGCGTCGCCGGGGTTCCAGGGGGCGCGTGCCTGGAAGCAACCGGGCACCGTGCTGATCGTTCCGGTGACGCCGTCGGGAAGCAGCTCGATCAGGATGTCGGCGAGGCGCTTGGTGTACTCGACCCGCTCGGCCTCGAGCCAGTCGGGGCGATAGACTTGCTCCTTGACCGGCGTGCCATGAAACGGCCCGTAGGGAAAGCCGTTGATCGTGAACACGTAGAGCCCGCGCTCGTCGAGCCAGCGCCGCAGGACCCCCAGAGGGCTCGCGAGCCGGGCTCGCGAGCGAGAACCGACGAGCTCGCTCGCCGCGCGCGCCGACAATCGCAGCCCGACACCGAACGGCGCGTCGGGGGACACCCGCGCCTTGACCTCGACGACAAAGCGCTCGAGGTTCGCGCGAACCTCCTCCCACGACTCCGCGGGATGGATGTTCGTGCAGTAGGTGAGGTGCGATCCGTTGACCAGCATCCGCTGCACGGCAGTATGCCGGAACGCGGTACGCTTGGAGCGCCGCCGAAGTATGACGGAGTCGCCGAGGTCGATCGTTCAGCGCGTCCCGCTCGTCATCGAGTACGAGGTGGTATTCACGCGCGACGTGTTCGATCCGAGCTCGACCGTGCTGGTCGACGTGCTCTCGGCGCGCGAGCCCGATCGCCGCCATCGCGTGGTCATCGTCCTCGACGGTGGCGTCGCCGCGGCATGGCCGGCGTTGATCCCTGCGATCGAGAATTACGGCCGCCATCATGCGCAGCGAATCGAGATCGCCAGCATCTGGACAGTGCCCGGCGGCGAAGCAGCCAAGGAAGCGGGCGTGTTCGACGACATCGTCAACCGACTCGCCGCACTGCAGATCGATCGTCACTCGTTCGTCGTCGCGATCGGCGGCGGCGCGGTGCTCGATGTCGCCGGCTACGCCGCGGCGATCGTCCATCGCGGCGTTCGGCTGGTGCGCATCCCCACCACGGTGCTCGCGCAGAACGATGCCGGCGTCGGGGTCAAGAACGGCATCAACGCTTTCGGCGCGAAGAACTTCCTCGGCACGTTCGCGGCGCCGTTCGCGGTGATCGACGACAGCACGTTCCTGACCACGCTCGATCCACGCGATCGCGCCGCGGGTATGGCCGAAGCGGTCAAGGTCGCGGCGATCCGCGATCCGGTGTTCTTCGACTGGCTCGTCGAGCATGCCGCGGCGCTCGCCGCGTTCGACATTCCAGCCGTCGAGCGGATGATCCGGCGCTGCGCCGAGCTTCACCTCGCTCACATCGCGGGCGGCGGGGATCCGTTCGAGACTGGCAACGCGCGCCCGCTCGACTTCGGACACTGGTCGGCTCACAAGCTGGAGATCCTGACCTCGCACGAGTTGCGCCACGGCGAGGCAGTCGCGATCGGCATGACCCTCGATGCGCGCTACTCCGTCGAGACCGGCCTGCTCGACGAGGATTCGTTCGCAACCTTCGTGGGCCTGCTCGAGCAGCTGCGACTGCCAACGTGGCATCCCGCGCTCCTCGATCCCGCACTGCTCGGCGGCCTCGACGAATTTCGCCAGCACCTCGGCGGCGAGCTCACGCTGACGATGCTCGCGGGGGTCGGCAACGGCGTCGATTGCCGCGACGTGCAGACGGCGATCGTCGCGCGGTCGATCGCGTGGATGCAACAGCGTTCTAGCCGCGCTTGACGAACGCTTCGACCCACGCCGCAAGCTTCAGCGATTCGCGCTCCGCGCGTCGCGCGAGCACGACGTTCTCGGGATCCTTGGCCAAGCTCAAGGCGCTCTCGCCGAGCTGTACCGACGCCCGCTCTGCTCGCTGATACATGTCCTCGTCGGGTTTCGCCGTGCAGCGATGCGCATCGTAGAAACCGAACAGCTCCTGAACGAGCTCGTCGACATCCCCCGCGCGTGACTCGTGCAGACGCAGCTCGACCTCGCACAGCGGGCACTTCTGGATCACCCAGCCCTTGTCGAACGAGATCGATCGACGCAGCGAACCAGCGAGCTCGGCGACGGTGGTTTGGAGACTGGCTTCGACCGGAGGCACGAAGCCTAGGT
>JACCYD010001507.1 GCA_013696695.1 Deltaproteobacteria bacterium
CGCACGCGTGTCGTGAAGTTCATCGACTACTTCAACGACGTTCTCGCCAAGCCCTTCCGCTGGACCTACACGGGCAGGCCGCTTCGAGCATGACCGGATCGCAACCTCAGCCGAGCACATCTAGACGCATGGCCGATAGGACACCACGACACGCAACGGGTTTCCCAGAGACCGGCGTCCAACGCCGCGAAACCATCGCTATACTGCCGCCACATGAGCGACCACCCCACCGACTTTGCCGGCTCGATTCCCGACGCGATCACCGATGGCATCAGGGCAAAGATCCCCGATGCCGTGGTCGCGGTGGCGGGTAGCGGCGGTCACTACACGATCGAGGTCGTGTCTCCGGTGTTCGCCGGCAAGTCGATGCTCGAGAGCCAGCGCCTCGTGCTCGGTGCGATCAAGCACCTGATCAATGGTGCGGCGCCGCCAGTTCACGCCGTTGATTCGCTGATCACGAAGACGCCGTGAGCCGTCTCGCGCGCTGCGTTATGCGCGCACTGTTGACGCTCGGTCAGTAACGGTTAGCGACCAGTGGCCGATCGCTACTGCGGTCGCTGTCGTGCGCGCCTACGGTCTCTCGCGAAGGGGGAAACTTCATGAGCTCACCGAGCCGCTGGCTGGTGGTGGCCGCGCTATGCGCAGCGTGCGGATCGCCGTCCGCACCCACCGAGAACGTCGTGCAACATGCCGAGAGCGCGCCTGCCACGGCATCGTGCAAACCGGAGCCGCCACTGGCGATCCAGCTGACCAGCCGCGGGCTGGGCGCCGGTCGCTACGAGGTGACCGCGACGGCGACGCCGACGAAATCCGTAACCGGGGTCGAGCTCGAGCTCGTGTTGCCGGCCGGGTCCTCGGTCGACCGACCGCATCGCGCGGCGTTCGGAGCGACGCCCCTCAACGAGCGACGCATCCTCGTCGCGATCGTCGAGACCCACGATCGCAGCTCCGAGATCTCCGCGATCGCACGCGTGCCGTTCGAAGGCGTGACGATGAGCCGTGCGGCCACGGTCACCGTCGGAGCGCCGCGCGTCGCGCCGCGCACGGTGCAATACACCTTGCCCGATGGCGAGCGTGCTCGGGAGGTGCGGCCATGAACCGCCTGATCTCCTTGATCCTCCTCGTCGCGGGCTGCAAGTTCGGCTCACCGACGCCTGCCGGCGACGACACCTCCGATCCATCGAGCGATGCCCAGTTGGATCTGTGCGAGGGCGTTCCGGTCGAAGGCGTCTGCCAGGACTCGATGGTCGCGCGCTGCGTCGACGGCGCGATCGAGCACGAGACCTGCGCGCTCGGCTGCGGCGTCACCACGGGCGTGGCCGCGTGCAACGCGCTCGATTGCTCGACGGTCGGCCCACTCGGGCGCTGTGACGGCGAGCTCCTCGCGCGTTGCGATACGCTGCCCGGGGTCACCGCCGATTGCAGCGCCACCGGCCAGCAATGCGGGTATGTCGATGACGTCAGCGGCTATCAGTGCGTCGATGGCGGGATCCTCGCGAGCAAGCGGATCGCCGGCACGATTCGCTGGGAAGATCGCCCGCTGTCGCCCGGTCAGCTCGGCGCGGCCGTCGCGATGCCGGCGCGCGGTGTGATGGTCGCGATCCTCGACGCCGCCGATGTCACGCTCGCGACGGTCTCGACCGCCGACGACGGCACGTACGTCGCCCACTACGAAGCGACGGAAAACGTGCGCGTCGTCGCGTACAGCCGGTCGCGCGCCGAAGCCAGGCCCGCTCGCGTGCGCGATACGCAGGGGTATCTCCACGCGCTCGGCTCCGAGCCGTTCGTGGCCGGCGACACCACGGCGGTGGACCTCACGATCACCGCGTCCAGCTCGCTCGGCGGTGCATGGAACGCGCTCGACAACGCGATCACCGCGATGGACTGGCTGCGTGCGCGCGGCATCTCGACGATCTCGCCGGTGTTCATGTACTGGCAGCTCGGCTCCGCGACCGGCTCCTACTATCAGGGCGGCGACAACTCGCTGCACCTCGATGGAGACGACGGCTTCGACGACGTGGTCGCGCTGCACGAGCTCGGCCACTACATGCAGGACGAATACTCGGCGAGCGACAATCCGGGCGGCGCTCACGATGGCAGCCCGGCGGATCCGCGGCTCGCCTGGGGAGAAGGCGGCGCGACCTGGTTCGCGATCGCGATCCGCGGCTCGGCGAACTACATCGATTACTCCGCGGGGGGCGGCTGGTCGGTCGAGCTCGAGGATCGCGTGCATGCCGCCAGCGTGGCGGGCGGGCTCTCGCAGCGCCTCAGCGAGTGGATGGTGGCCGAGCTGATGTACGACGTCGGCGATGCCGCCGGCGGTGACGACGATGCGATGACCGCGACGCACGCCGAGGTGTTCGACGTGTTGACCGGCTACATGACGTCGTCGCAGATGTCCGCGCGCGGCTTCTCGGGCGTCGATCTGGTCGAGTTCCTCGACGGTTGGTTCGCGACGCACGGGTTAGCGAGCTGCACCGCGATGCGCTCGCTGCTCGTCGACCACTACAAATTCCCGTACGACTTCTCGGGGCCTGCAGGCGACTGTCCATAGGGTATAAGGCGGCGTGGTCCGCACGCTGCCCGCCCTCGCACTGCTGCTCGCGTGCGACCCGCCGCGCACTCCGACTCACCCCGCCACGCCACTCGCACGCGATCCGCACTCGGTCGCCGAGCCGGCGCGCGTCGCGGTCAAGCAC
>JACCYD010000597.1 GCA_013696695.1 Deltaproteobacteria bacterium
AGCTCTCGATCGCGCGCGCGACGTCGCCCAGGCGGATCTGCCACAGGTGCCCGACGCGGTACTTGAGCGCGACGGTCTCGCCGGTGGTCTCGGCGAGCTCGACCTGACGCTCGAGGTTTCCGAGCAGTTCGTACCAGCGCTCGGCCTGGCCGTAGAGCCGGTCGAGTGACTGGATCGCCGGCAGCTCGTCGCCGTCGAGATCGAGGATGCCCTGGTAGGTCTCGATCGCCTTCGCGACATCGCCGAGCTCGCGGTCGTAGACCTGCGCGAGCACGTAGAGCTGACGCTTCTTGTCGGCCGGATCCTCGGCGAGGTCGGCCTTCTTGGCGTAGACGTCCTTCAGCGGCTCCCACCGCGCGAGGCGGACGTAGAGCCGCTCGAGGGCATCCATCGCCGTCATGTCGACGTCGTCGATCGCGAGCACGCTACGGAAGGTGGCGATCGCGGAGTCCGCGTTGCCGAGCACTTCTTCCTCGATCTGCGCGGCGCGATAGAGCAGCTGCTTGCGCTCGTCGACATTCGGCAGGATCTCGGACTTGCGCTTGAGCGCCTCGACGAGCTTCGGCCAGTCGCCGGTGCGCTCGTGGATGGTCTGGATCGCCGTCGCGGCTTCCACCGTGGACGGGGCGGCGGTCAGGATCCGCTCGTACGTCGCTACCGCCGCCGGGTCGTCACGGAGCTCGTGCTCCTGGATGACGGCGCGGCGGAACAGCAGCGCGACCTTCAGATCATCTTCGCTGGTCGACGTCGCGACGTCGTCGTAGAGCTGCGCAGCATCGGCCCATTTGCCGAGGCCACGGGCCAGACGATCGAGTTGCGCGTGCGTGGTGTCGTTGCGCGGGTCATCGCGCAGCGCGCGTGCATACGTTCCGAACGCTTGGTCGGCGTTATCGCCACCGATCTCGTGGAGCTCGGAGATGACGTGCAGCAGCTCGATCTTGCGGACGGGATCGAAGGCGTGCTTCGCCATGATCTCGTACACGCCGATCTGCTTCTGCCAGTCGGCGCGCGCCTTGTAGATCGGCTCGAGGATGTTCGCGATCGTGAGCTCGTGCTCGGGGTTACCGATCAACCGCTCGAGGGCAGACACCGCTTCGCGGTTCTGATCCTCGTGATCGAGGACCTGGCGATAGGTCTCCACCGCCGCCGCGAGCTCGCCCAAGTGCGTCTCGCGCAGCTGCGCCAGGCGAACCAGCAGCGCGACCTGCTCGTGCTTGCTCTCGACCAGCTGGAGCTGGCGCGAGATGTTGTCGCCGAGATCGCGCCACGAGCCACGCTGGACGTAGAGCCGATCGAGCGCACGCAATGCCTTCAGATCATCCGGCGCCTGGCCGAGGATCTCGATGTACGTCGTGATCGCCTCGTCCTGATTGTTCAGCATCTCCTCGTGCAGCGAGGCGATGCGGAACAGGAAGTCGAGACGCTCGTCGGGCTCCTGGGCGATGTCGACGCGGCGGCGATAGACCTCGAGCAGCTCGGGGAACTTCTCGTCGCGCGTGAAGATCGACTCGAGCGCCGCGAGGGCGTTGAGATCGTCTTGCTCGATCAACAGCGCCTTGCGGAAGAACTCGACCGCCTTGTCGCTCTGGTTGAGCCGGTCCTCGTACGACCGCGCCACCTTGGTCGCGAGCTCGTGGGCGAGGCGCTGGTCGAGATCCTTGGACTCGAGCCCCGCTTCGTAGAGGTGGACCAGCTTGGTCCAGCCATCCTCGATCAACGGAGCTAGCGCTTCGAGCTGATCCTTGGCGGCTTCCGTCGACGGATCGCCGCGGAACGCGCGCGCGTAGGCATCGAACGCCTTCTCGGCATCGAGCAGCTTGGTGCGCTGCAGCTCGCCGATGCGAAGCAGCAACGACGTCTTGCGCAGCTGATCCTTCTCGGCGGCGAGCTGGATCTCGTGGACGCCGACAAGCGGTGCCCACTCGGACAGCTGCTCGTAGACCGGCTCGAGGATGCCGGCGACGGTGAGCTTGTGTGGATCGTTCGCCGCGAGATGAAGCTCGAGGGCCTGCCGGCCGCGATCGTGCGACGGCATGATGTCGAGGATGTCGCGGTACGCGTCGATCGCGCCCGGCACATCCGACAGGTGCTGTTCCTTGAGCTGACCGAGGCGGTACTTGAGCTCGGCGTGGGCCGGCTTGTCCTCGTCGGGACCGACGATCGTCAGCTGACGACCGAGGATGTCGCCGAGGTCTTTCCACTGCGAGTTGCGGAGGTAGACGCGGTCGAGGCTACGCAGCGCCGTCGGCTCGTCGCCGGCGGCATCGAGGATCGCCTGGTAGGCGGCGATCGCCTTCTGGTCGTCCTTGACCTCGTCCTCGTAGAGCTGACCGATCTTCGACTGGATCGCGATCCGCTCGTCGCCGTCGCCGGACAGATCGAGCTTCTTGGCGTAGATGCCGAGCAGATCTTCGTAGCGCTGCTTGCCGAGGTACAGCCGCTCGAGAGCATCGAGCGCCTGCTCGTTGCCGTTGTCGATGTCGAGGATCGCGCGGTTCATGTCGAGCGCGCGATCGACGTCGCCCTGCTCTTTCTCGATCACCCGCGCCATCACCAGCATCAGCGGCAGCGCGTCAGCCTTGTGGCCGAACTTCGGCAGCGCTGCGCCGTACGAATCCACCAACGTGTTCCACGCGCCGGTCTCGGCCGCGAGCCGCTCGATCTCGGCGCGGATCGACTCCGCCTCGTGATCCTCGGACTGCGCCTTGATCCACCAGCCAAACGCCGCGCCCTTGTCGCGCAGCTTCTCTTCGCTGTACTGCGCGAGCTTCTGCATGCGCTCCTGGCGCACGTTCTGCTCTTCCGTCGGAGTGGCGCGGAGCTGGATCTCGAGCACGCGGACCAGCGCGCGCGGATCTCTCCCACCCTCGTAGAGCGGAATCAGGGCTTCGGCTGCTTCGAGGTTGTTCTCGTCGAGCGTCAGCACCTTCTCGAACGCGCGCATCGCGCGGTCCGCCTTCTGGATGACGTCGCGATAGAGCACCGCGATCTTCATCGCGAGGGACAGCCGGAACTTTTCCTCGCCTGCTTCTACTTCGCGCTCGAGCACGCGGATGTACTCGTCGACCTTGTTACGCGAGCTGTAGAACTGCTCGAGATCCTCCCAGCGACCTTCGGACACGTACAGCTTCTTGAGCGCGTCCTGGGCGCGGCGATTGTTCTCGTCGATCGCGAGCAGGCGCTGCCAGGCTTCGATCGCCTTGGCGCTGTTCTCGACCTTCTCGGTGTAGAGGAGACCGAGCCGCTGCAACGCGTCGGCGCGGGTCTTGTCGTCGGAGGCGGCGTCTGCCTGCCGGCTCGCGATGTCCGCGAGCTTGTCCCATTCCTTGTTGCGCTCGTACAGCTTGCCGAGCTCCGACAACGCTTCTTCGTGCGTCGGCTCGAACTGCAGAACCTTCTCCCACCAATAGGTGGTGATCTCGGGCTTCTTGACCTTGGTGGCCGCCATCTTGGCGACCTCGATGACCTTTGCGCCACGCTCGTGATCGGGCGCGCGGTTGACCTCGCTCTCCTTGAGCTTGATCAACTTCTCCCAGTCGCGACGCTTCTCGTAAACGGCGAGCAAGTGCTCGATGGCTTTTTCGTTATCTTGATCGAGCTCGAGCACGCGCTCGAACGCCTTGATCGCTTCGGCCTGGTTCGAGAACCGCTCGAGATACAGGTTCGCAACCTGGAGGAAGATCTCTACTTTCCCCTCGGTGCCATCGGTCTTCTCGGCCTTTTCCGAGAGCACCTTCACGAGATCGGGCCATCGCTTCTTCGCTTCGTAGAGCGCGGCGAGGCGATCGTAGATCTCGAGCCGCGTCGGATCGGCTGCGATCGCCGCGTTGAGCGCGGAGATCACCTGGTTGTCGTTGTTGAGCTTGCCGTAGACCTCGGCGAGCTCGATCTGGATGTCGGCCTTCGCGGCACCAGGAGGTGTCGCCTTGGCATCTTCATCCTTCAACGCATCGGCAAGCTGGGCCCACGCGCTGTTGGTGCGGAGCACACGAGCGAGCTCGCGCCTGGGCACCTTCTCGGTCGGGTTCTTCGCGACGACGTCTTTCCACGCAGCGACGCCCTTGTCGCCACCACCCTCGGCGGCCTGCGCATACTTGATGGCATCTTCGAGGTTCGCCGGCATCGGCGCCACACTCGGCGACTTCGCACGTGGGCTATCGACGACGGGTTGCGAGGTCGGCGACTTGGCCCGCGGTTGCTCGGCGGTTGGCGTCTTCGCGCGCGGTGGCTCGACCGCCGCAGCAGCTTCGGCGGCTGCGGCTTCGGCCGCAGCGGCCTTGTTGGCAGCACCCGCCGCGGCTTCGCGATCCGCGGCATCTGCTGCCGCGCGCCCGGCGTCTGCCGACGCGCGATCATCCGCGTCTCGTGCAGCCGCTTCCATCGCGGCGCGATCCGCGGCGTCCTTCGCCGCGCGCTCGTCTTCTTCGCGCTCGGCGCGTTCGACCGCCTCGCGCTGCGCCTCGGCGGCAGATGCAGCCTCGGCTTCTGCTTCGCGCGCGGCCTTCTCGGCCGCCTTCCGCTCGGCCTTCGTCAGCTTCGCCGGGGGCTCGTCGACTTCGACGGGAGGCGTAGCTTGGGCCTCGACCTGCGCGGGAACCTGCATGCTCGGCATCGAGCCGGCCGCGGATGCCGAGAGGTCGATCGACGGATCCAGACCTACGGCCGCGATGAAGTCCTGGACGTGCGGGTTCTGCGACTCGACGCTCGCCGCGACACCGAAGAACTTCCGGGCGCGCGCGATGTCGTTGACCTTGTCGAACGCGATGTGCCCCGCCTGGACGGCGACGTACAGCTTGTCCTCACCGGACAGCCGACCGAGCACCATCTCGGCGATGTCGAGCAGCTCGTTCCACTCGTTGCGATCGCCCATCACCTGGTGAAGCAGCGTGAAGGCTGCCACCACCGACTTCATCGGAGCGGCGCCGTTGCTCGCCATGCCCTTGATCGCCGCGTCGAAGAACTTCGCGCCGCGATCGCGATCCTTGAACCGCTGCACCCACTCGAGACCGAACGTGCGCAGTGCCTCGACCCGACGTCCGTGGTCGGGAGCGCGATCCGCGCGGCGACGATGATGCGCTTCGAGATCGTCCCAGCGATTCGCGCCGGACAGCATCGTCTCGTAGATGAAGTTCGCGCTCGGCTCGTCGATGTCCCTCGTCAGGATCTTGTCGAGCACGGGCTCGAGCCGCTGATCTTCCGGCGCCTCGATGCGCATGATCCGCGCGGCGCGCACCAGCGAACGGATCGCTAGCGTGTCGTCGAGCTTGTCGGACTTCTCGAGGATGTCGTCGATCGTGTCGCCCCAGAACTCGGGGTCGTAGTCGAGGGCTCGCAAGGCGTCCTGGACGCGTACCGAGTCGGGCGATTTTTCGATCGCCTTCGACAGCACGGCCTGAGCCTTGTCCTTCTGCCCGCTATCGAGCAGCGCCTCGCCGACGATCTGCGCGAGGTTATTCGCGGCAGCCGGACTGCGGAGCTCCATCTCGCCGAGCTTGGCGACCATTTCGAAGCGACCGATCTCGCCGTACACCTCGCGCGCGCGCGAAAGTGCCTTGAGATTGTCTGGATGGAGCTTCCATGCGCGTTGATACAAACCGAGCGCACGTTCGCGCTCCGGAATGACATCTTCGACGAGTGCTGCGAGCTCGAACAGTCGTTCTGACTGTTCGGGCTTGCTACCCGACGCCTCCAGCTCCTTCTCCAGCTCGTCGATCGTTGCCGCCCAGTCGCGTGACCGGCGCAGGCGTTCCCGTAACAAAGTGCGCGTGTCCATCTGCGGTCTATCCCTCCGCAAACTAAAAGAAATCCCGCCCTAACCCGTACCGAGCCTTATATCACGGGTGGTTAGGCACATGGGGTGACCCAACGCCTCAATTTTCGGCCAGATGCTGCAGACCGAACCAGCGCGAGCTCTTCCTACAAGCGAACCGGAGCTCCGAGAGCTGGATCGCCGCTAAACCGGGCAACAGCTCGTCGGGGAGTCATTCAACACGAGTGAGGGGAATGCCCCCTACTTCCCTACTTCCCTACTTCTTGTTCGACTTTTTTTCTTCTTCGGCCTTCTTCACGAGATCGGCAGGCGACAGCCGCGCGCCCGGCGTCCCGCCGGCGCCACCGGCCGACTTCGCGGCCATGTCCATCAGCATGCGCGACGCCTGCTGCTTGAAGAACTCGACCGACAAACCACCCGCCTTCGAGAACTCCTCGAGATCGCGCTTCGCCTTGCCGTACGCCTCGAGGCGCGCCGATTCGCTCGCCTGTGCGGAGCCCTTCCGGTAGTAGGCCTGCCCGCGGGCGAACTTCGCCTTGTGGTTGTCCTTCTTCGACTCGAGTGCCTTGTCGAAGGCTTCGATCGCCTTGTCGTCGTTGCGCTTGTCGTCGAAGCCCATACCGACTTCGAACCAAACATCGCTCTTCTCGCTGTCCCCCGGGATCACGAGCGCGCCTTGCTGCGCGACGGCGATCGCCTGGTCGGTGTAATCCCACGCGCGATACAGCTCGCTCTGTGCGATCCACGGCGCCGGCTCGACGGGGCCGAACGCGAGCGCGGCCGAGAACGCTTCCGCCGATTCCTTGGTGCGACCGGCGTAGCGATGGATGTTGCCCATCAGATAGTGCGCACGCCACAGCTCGGGCATCAGCTTGATCGCCTGCTGCAGGTGCTGCGTCGGCTTTTCGAAGTTGATGCCGGAGAGATCCGCCTCGACCTCTTCCTTCTTCTTGTTCTCCTTGCGCGCCTGATCTTCCCTCGCCTGATCGATCGCCTTCTCGTAGAGCGTGCGACCGAGCATCAGGTGATACATCGCGGTGTCGGGCTCGAGCGAGACCGCTTGCGATGCGGCATCGGCGGCCTTGCCCCACTCCTTGCGCTGCGCGTACGAGGCCGACAGGCCGTACCAGGCGGTGTGGTTCTCTTTCCAGCGCTCGGTGGCCTTCTTGTAACGCTCGATCGCCGTCTCCCACTGCTTCGCGCCGTAGGCCTTGGTGCCTTCGTTCGCAGCCTGTACGGACTCGTTGCGCTGTCCGGGGCTGCACGCAGCGAGGAGAGACAACAGGGCAAGCCGCTGGACGAAGGCCTTCATGCGTCGAACGGTAAAACGGAGCCGGCGGCGGGACAAGCAAACAAAGGTTGATTCCTCGTCGAGGATGTCGCGATCTGCTGACAGCCCGAAAATGAAAACGCCCCGATTGCTCGGGGCGCTTTTGGGAGTGGCGGGACGGTCCCGCCACGGATCGCTAGCTCAGGAACCGGCCGGGCGGAACGTGAACGGGTAGTTCACCTGGACGCCGCCGCCACCCTTGGGCTTCGGGAACTCGATGCCCTTGATGACGTTCGCGACGCAGTTCGCGACCTCGCCATCGACGCCCGAGCCCGTCGACGAGGCGACGTTACCGTTCGGCGTGATGAAGAACTGCGTCTGCACCGTACCCGCGAGGTTCGACTTCGCGAGCAGCTCCTTCTCGTAGCAGTACTGGATCTTCGAGATGTTGCGCTTGATGTAGCGACGGATGATCGCCTTATCGAGATCGCCTTGGGCGCTCGGCTGACCGATCGACACCGTCGGGACTGCCGAGCTGCGACCGCGCATACCACCGCGACCACCACCGACGCCGTAGCCCGAGCCCGTGCCCGAGCCGTGACCGATCGTGCCGTAGCGACCCGTGCCGATGGTGCCCCAGCCGGTGCCACCACCGCCCGGACCGAAGCCCGACCGGCCGTAGCCGAAGCCACCGTTCATCTCGCCTGCCTCGTTGCCGAGCAGACCACCGTAGATGTTCGAGTCGTCGAATCCGCTCGAGATGTCGCCGGTGCCGGTCAGCGAGGCGAACGCGCCGCCCGCCTGGATGGCCGACGAACCAAGGATACCGGCAGTGCGCGCCTGCTCGATCGCCTGCTGGCGCGCGAGCTGCGGGTCATCTGCGGTCTTCGCCATCTTGTACTGGCCTTCGGCGCGCTCCGAGTCCTTCTTGCCCATCTTGCCTTCTTCGAGGGCCATGGCCGTGCCGGTACCACCGGACTCGTCCTCGCCGTCGTCTTCCTTCTCCTCTTCCTCGGGAGGCGGCGGGTCATCCTGCGATGCGTTCGCGGAGCGAGCCGACGTGTCCTCGAGCGAGGCCATCTCGACGTTGATACCGCTGTCGTCGATGTACGCCTGCTTGACGATGAACAGGAAGATCAAGTGAGCGGCGAGCGAGCCACCGAAGAACGCGAGGACGCGGCTCTCGAGCGC
>JACCYD010000052.1 GCA_013696695.1 Deltaproteobacteria bacterium
CACCGATCGCCGAGCGTGGATCGATCCCGATCGACGCGAGGTCGAGCGCCATCGCCGCTGCGTCGCGATCGTGTGCGAGCCGGGTCAACGCAGCGCGAGCCGGACCATCACCCGCGATCACGAGGCGAACCGGCGCGCGCACGTGAGCCATCGCGTGGATCGCGATGTCGATGCCCTTCACGGGGACGAGGCGGCTCGCGATCACGATCGTCGGCGGATCGAGCGGCGCACGCGGGATCGCGCGGAAGTGATCGATCGCGATGCCCATCGGCTGGACGATCGCGCGGTCGAGCCAGCTCGCGAGCGCGGGTACCTCGGTCCGCGAGATCGCCCGCAGTTCCTCGCTGACGAAGGCGAGCCGGGCATCGCGCGCGCGTAGCGCATGCAGCGTGGGCGCGAGCAGGCCCATCCGCCGCAGCGTGTGGATATCGCCGCCGTGTGCGATCGCGAGAATCGGCAGGCCCGTCGGCAGCGCAGCGATCGCCGACGGCACGAGCCAGTGCGTGATGATCGAATCCCACGCGTGGGCGCGCCGCAGCACCGCAGCGGTGAGGCGCGCCGTGAACCGTGCGGCGGAGATCGCGGCGGTGATCGGCGCGGCCTCGATCAGATCCGGCGCGCCGCCGCGATAGAACAAGCGCCGTTCGGCGATACGCGTTGCCCGCAACGAGAAGGTGGAGACATCGAGGGCGCCGCGATTACCGTCGATGCGCGCGTCGCGCTCGATGCGCACGTGCTCGACGCCGTGTGCGTCGCGCTCGATGCCGTCGCCGGCCGCGATCACTTCGACGGTGTGGCCGAGCGCGCGTAGCGCGGCAACGTGGCCGGCGACGAAGCCGCCAGCAGGATCCCCGATGAAGCGCGGATACGATGTCGTCACGACACCGATCCGTTCGCCGATCCGGCCTGCGGACACGATCTCGATGCGCGAAGCGTTCGGCAGGTGCGACGCGACGTCGATGCGCGACGTGACGTCGACGACGATGCGCGACGCGTTCGCGATCGGCGTCTTGCGCAGCGCGATCGAGCTTCGGCGCGCCGCGAGGCGCATCGCCCACGAGCGGAGCAGCACCCACGGGATCGGATGGATGACGGTCTTCAGATTGATGCCGCTCTTCCAGTGCTCGCCATAGATCGGCCTCACCGGCACATCGACGACGCGCGCACCTGCGGTGGACAACCGCGCGAGTAGATCGTTCGGATAGCCGTAGCGCGGCCACAGCTCGTCGAGCGGAAGCCGCTCGAGCACGCGGCGATGGATCGCGGTGTAGCCGCACTGCGAGTCGAACACGTGGCGATATCCCGAGGTCACGCGCGTCGCGGTCGACAGCAGCAGATTGCCCGCGAGGCGAGTCGCGGGCATCGCGCGCCAGATCTCGGGATGCCGGAAGCGATTGCCTTTCACGTAGTCGGCGGTGTCGCCGGCGATCGGTGCGAGCAGGGCCGGGAGATCGCGCGGATCCATCTGCCCGTCACCGCCCATCACGACGACGACATCGATCGCGAGATCGAGCGCGTGCTGGTAACCGGTGGTGATCGCCGCACCGACTCCGCGATTGGCCGCGTGGCGGAGGACATATAAAGAAGAGCCACTCCGGAGTGACTCGCAGGAACGTGCTTGTTCCGAGGTGTCGTCATGCGAGGCGTCGTCGACGACGATCACTGCGTCGACGAATGACGGCAGCGTGCGCACGGTCGTGGCGATCGCGCGACTCTCGTTGAAGGCCGGGATGACCACTGCGACTCGCAGTGTTCGAAACATCTCGCGAGTTGTAATCGCTGCTGAGGGCCACGTCTAGGCGTTGTCAGGGGCCCGTGGTACTGGTGGCCTCGTCGGAACGGAGTCGTTCCCGAAATCACGAACGCGAGACGAAGTCGTCTCGGAACTCGAAAGAAGAAGCGTCATGGCTGGTGGAGTCAACAAAGTCATTCTGGTGGGCAATCTGGGCGCCGATCCCGACATGCGATACACGCCGAGCGGGCAGGGCGTTTGCGAGCTTCGCGTCGCCACCAGCGAGAGCTGGAACGACAAGAACGGGCAGCGCCAAGAGCGCACCGAATGGCACCGCATCGTGGTCTGGGGCAAGCGCGCGGAGGTGTGCTCGAAGTACCTCGCGAAGGGTCGCCAGGTCTTTGTCGAGGGTCGCATCCAGACCCGCACGTACGACGATAAAGACGGCAACAAGCGCTACATCACCGAGATCATCGCGGCCGATGTGCAGTTCCTCGGCGGCGGTGGCCGTGAGGGCGGTGGCGGTGGTGGCGGTGGTGGTGGCGGTGGTCAGCGGACCGATGGTCCGCCGCCTCCGTCGGATGGTGACTTCGGTGGCTATGGCGGCGGCGGTGGCGGTGGCAGCGGTGGCGGCGGTGGCGGCCCGGACGACGACATTCCGTTCTGATCCAGAACGCGGAGCGCTGCGTCCCGCACGGTGAGGGCACCGAGGCCTTCGGTCCGGCTCCGTGACTACTCGTCGGTGAGATCGAACTCGGCGTGAACGATCGTGATGATGTCCTTCTCGAGGGACGTCCGATCGTTGTTGCCCTCGTTCGACGTGTCGGTCGAGTTCGCCGGATTGATGTTGATGATGCCCATGTTGGTCTTCTTCAACCGCTTGATCGCGGCACCACCGGCCGACTTGAGGATGTTGTCGGCGCGGGCGCGCGCGTCGCGCCCCGCGGCTGCGAGCATCTCGACCTTGAGCTCGCCGAGCTTGGTGTAGAAGTACGCTGGCGGGTGCGATGTGACCGAGACGCCTTGCTCGAGCAGCGAGGTGATCTCGCGCGAGGCTTTTTCGACGACGCTGGTGTCGCTCGAGCGAACGATGATCGCCTCGCGTGTGACGAAGCCCTTCGACGTGCGCTTCTCGAGCTTGATCGGCTCCTTCGCGCCGGGGAGCATCTTGAACTCGTGCTCGACGAGGAACTCCTCCTCGAAGGTCGCCGACTGCGCCTGGATCTGCTCGGGCTTGACGCCTTGCGAGGCGATGAACGTCACCGCCTTGTCGCGATGCTCGCGGAGCAGCTTGTAGGCGGCGGTGCGATCGGGAGCGCGGGCCTCGATCACCGCCGACCACTCGATCAGATCTGAGACGATGCGTTTCTTCGCCGAGCCGACGACCTTGATGGTGCGGACCTCCGGCTTGATCTTGATGCTCTTGTAGGTGTTCGAGGCGATCGACACGCACCACACGGCTGCGATCGCGACCGCGATCAGGCCGAGTGGACGCGCGAACGCGATCACCGTCGACGTGGTGGGGACAAAATCGGGCTTCTCGCTCATGCGTTCCACGCGTTCCTCCTGGGGATGCGCGCGAAACGGGTGAAGCCGGGCCACTATTCGGACAGATTCACCAGATCTTCAAAATCGTTAGCGGCTGCTTCGAGCCGGCAACGAGCCAAAACGCAACGTGATCGCGATGGTGAGGGCGGGCGAACACGAAAGAGATCAGCACGGCAGCTCCGTCGAAATCACGACGCCGCTACTCGAGCTGATACTTCTGCACCAGGCGGATCAGGTTGCGGCGCGAGACCTTGAGGTCCTCGGCGGCGCGCGTCTTGTTGCCACCATGTCGCCGCATCGCCACGCTGATCATCCGGCGCTCGAGCGCTTCGACCGCCGCCGGCAACGACCCGGTATCGATCTCGGCCGGCGTGTCCTCTGACGGCGCCCACTGGCGAATGCGTGGCGATAACAGATCGATGTCGATGCTCGGGGCGTCGCCGGCGAGCACGACGAGGCGCTCGACCTCGTTCTCGAGCTCGCGCACGTTGCCGGGCCACGGATACGCCAGCATCTGTGCCGCGCACGCCGGGGTCAGCCGCTTGATGCGGGTGCGGCGGTGGCGCGCGAGGAAGTGCTCGATCAGCAGCGGGATGTCTTCGCGGCGTTCGCGGAGCGGTGGTAACGCGACCGTCAGTACGTGGATGCGGTAGTAGAGGTCCTCGCGGAACTGACCGTTGGCGACCATCGCTGCAAGATCGCGATTAGTCGCGCAGATCAGCCGGACGTCGACCTTGCGCATGTCGGTATCGCCGACGCGCGTGAACGAGCCATCCTGCAGCACGCGTAGCACCTTGACCTGAAGCGACGGAGACATGTCGCCGATCTCGTCGAGGAAGAACGTGCCGCCGTCGGCGATCTCGAACAGCCCGGGCTTGTCGGAGACCGCGCCGGTGAACGCGCCGCGCTTGTGGCCGAACAGCTCGGAGTCGAGCAAGTTGTCGTTGAACGCGGAGCAGTTGGTGACGATGAACTTGCGATCGCGGCGCTCGGAGGCCTCGTGGAGCGCGCGCGACACCAGCTCCTTGCCGGTGCCGTTCTCGCCCTGGATGAGCACCGTCGCGTCGCTCGGCGCGACACGATCGAGCAGATTGTAGAGCTCTTGCATCGCCGGCGCGGAACCGAAGATGCCGTGATAGCTCGTGCGCAATCCGGTATCGCCGTGAGCAGGCTCGTCGCGATCGCGGATCGCGGCGGCGACATCGAGCGCGGCTTCGCCGAGCATGCTCTCGATCAACGCGAGCTCGGGCGCGGACAGGTTCGGTGCGAACACTGCGAGCCCCGCGCCGTTCGCATCGTCGGCAGACAGCGCCGCGAACGCAGCGGTCTCGACGGGACGCTTCTCGACGAGCGTCAGCTCGAGCCCGCGCCGGCGCATGACGCCGCGAACGTGCTTGAGCACGCGGAGATCGAGACCGGCCCACCAAGGAGAACGCACGCGGACGCAGTGTGACAAGCCGTCACAGCGGAGACAAGGCCGCGTCGAGAAAGAGTCCGCAGGACGATCGGTCAGGCTGTCGCGACGGCGAAGGGACCAATACCGATCCTGCGGGGCGGAAGATGGAGGAATCGAACCCGCTCCACGAGGGAGTCAACCGACTAGCAATCGGCGCCCGGCCCAAGCCGGCTCATCTTCCAGATCTCGGTCAGTCGCGGCGGAAATAGGAATCGACCCCGCACTGTCGCGGCTTCTCCCGTTTCGAGTGGCGGCCACCAATGCCGGCACACCTTCCAAACAGTCGCGGCGGAAATAGGAATCGAACCCGGCCGCGGTTGCGGCTTCCCGTTTTCGAGACGGGCGTGGCTACCAATTGCCACCTCTTCCGCCATTGGTGGAGGACGCAGGGGTCGAACCCGGCCGTACGAGACGGCTCCCTACATTCGAAGTAGAGCGTGGCACCATCGCCACCTCATCCTCCGCAGACCAATAGCAATGCGAGACGCGAACTGCGTCTACGAGCGTGAGCTACTAGATGAGCGGAGCGCGAACATGACGAGCTACAGATAGCGGCTCACGCGCGATTCGTCAAAACGTTTTTCACAACTGCCCGCGATTCCTCGACGGAAAAGATCGATCTACTCCGCGACACATCACCACCCCGGACGCGTCGCACGACGTCGCATCAGTCGGGCAAGTCCACGCACCAGCGCAGCGCGGTGCGGCACTCGTCCCACGCGGCCTCGTCGGGCATCAGGTACGGAGACTCGAACGTGACGACCTCGAGGTTTCGATCGACGCCGTACTTGGCGCCGAACGATCCGGGCGTCGGATAGCCCATGTCGCGCTCCGCCGGATAGCCGCAGCGCTCCGCACATTCTCGCGCGAGTGCTTCGCCACCGCCATCCCAGTTGATCATCCGATACGTCGCGTGGAGTGCGATCAAGCGCTGCGCGCCGGTGCGCTCGATCAACGCGACCAGCGCCTGCGTCTCCGGCTGATCCTCGGCTGCGGCGCCCGGGTTGTAGCCGGCGCGGCGCTGAGTGCCCCAGCTCGCCGACGCGAAGTTGCGATTGAGGTCGACGTCGTTCGCGTTGTTGCGCGTCCCCGCGAGCACGCCGTCGGGATTCGCGCACGGCACGATCCAGGTATCGCGCCCTGGCGGGCGCTCGACCAGGTCGTCGGCGAGCCGCTCGAGCATCAGCTGGGTGACGGCTTCATCGCCGTGGATCGCGGCGAACAACAACGCCGGCGGACGCGACTTCGCATAGCTGACGGCCGTGAAGTGAATCGCGTCGAGCGTGCGCCCGAGGACGCTGTTCCCGATCGCGACGACGCGTCGAAGACTCACGGCGCGCGGCCGTTACTCGAGCTTCTTGCCGAGCACGGTGGCGAGGCCGTAGCCGGTCAAGATCAAGTAGGCAGTCAGCGGGATCCACGAGGCCAGCGCCGCGTACGGGCTCGCACTCACGACGTCGCCGATGTGCCCGCGCACCAACAACTCGGTGAAGTGACTGATTGCGTGCCACGCGATGAACAACCACGCGAGCACGAACGAAGCGCCGCTCGACGGTGCCGGCAGCCACGCGAGTAGCGAGATGATCGCGAGCAACGTCGGGACGAGGCGGATGATCACCTTGACCTTGCCGGCGCCCTCGGCGTCGATGAGACCCGTGAACGCGTTGACCAGCGGGATGCCGGCGTCGTTCGGGATCAGCTCCGGCACCAAGATGCAGAGCGCGCCGATCGTCACCATGATGCGCGGCATGATGGAGTCGCGATATTCGCTGCGCAGCAACAGTCCCGGAATCAGAGTGAGCACCCCGACGATCGCGATCAGCACCATGATCTGACCCATCCCGAAGTCACCCTTCGAGAGTGCGAGCACGGTCGGGATCAAGATGCCGCACAGGCCGAGCAAGCCGGCGATCAGCCCGCGCGGCGACGGCGACATCGGGATGAATGACAGCACGAGCGCGAGGAGCCCGATCGCCGCGATCAACAGCGGGCCTAGCTTCTGCACGCCCTCGCCGTCGATGATCTGCTGGAACATGAAGCTCGGTTCCGTCGACGTCGGAACCATGAAGGCCACGAGCAGCGCGGCGCCGCCGAGGATCATCATCAAGCGGAGCGAATCTTTCCACGGCTCGATCGGCCGACCGGCACGCGCGGTGGTGCGCGCTCCGGTGTACGGCGTCGATGCGGTCGGAATCGGCGCCGCTCCGATGCCTGGGCCTGGGCCCGGCGGCATGCCCATGCCCGGACCCGGCGGCATGCCCATGCTTGGACCCGGCGTGGGACCCGGCGGCAAGCCACCTGGACCCGCCATCATCGTCGGCGCGGCGCCGGCGAGATTCGGTCCGGGACCCGGGCCGTGACCCGCACCTGGCCCGCCCATGGGAGGACCGCCACCGGGGACGAACATCGTCGGTGCGACCGAGCCGGCGCCAGGCATCGCAGGACTCGGCGCGGGACGCGGAGCTTGGTGCGGCGGCGTGTACGGCGCCGGAGCTGGTGCGTGTTGCGGTGGGGGCGCCATGTACGGCGCGGGTGCCGGCGCAGGCGCGGGCATGTTGTTCGGTTGCTGGCGCGCAGCCTGTGCGGCGGCGGCCTTGAGCTGCTCGATCATCTCGTTGCTCGCGTGACCCATCACGGTCTTCGCGGCCGAGCCGGCGACCGCCGGTGCAGGCGGCTGCTTCGCCCCGCAGAACACGCAATGAAGCGCGGCGTCCGGCAGATCCTTGGTGCAGCTAGCGCATTTCTTCACGATGCCTCCGTAGCAGCGCGAACTATAGAGGGCATGGAGCGCCCGCTGCAAACCCCGCCGCGGTGTACCGTACGCACATGGTGGCGCTCGGCGACGTCAAGCGCAGCGCGGCGACGCTGTTCGGGCAGGGGCAATATCTTCCGGCACTGCGGCTCTACGATGCGATCGTAGCCGCGGCGCCGCTCGATTTCGACGCGCGGATTCGCGTCGCGGATTGCGCGCTTGCACTCGGCAACCCCGATGCCGCCCGCGTCTATCGCGCGGCGGGCTGGTATTGCCTCAAGTCGGGACATCCGTTACCGGCTCTGGTCTGCGCGCGAGTGCTCGAGGCGCGCGGTGCCGATGCCAGCGATCTGTACGCGTCGCTGGTCGTCAGCTACGGCTCGGAGTCGGAGCTGCTCGGCAAGGTCGCGTCGCGCGTCGTGCTCCCCGCCGAAACGTTGCCGGTCAACGTGCCCGACGTGCGGTTGCCCGCGCCGGCCGATGCGATCGCCGTCGCGATCGGTCGAGCCGAGCACGCGACCGACGGGTACACCGATTATCCCGAGGCGATTCACCCGATCCCACTACTGTCAGCGTTGACCGAGGCCGCGCTCCGGCGCGTGCTGGCAACGCTCACCCTCCAGCGGTTGCCGGCCGGTGCGTTCGTGATCCGCGAAGGCGAGCCCGGCAACTCGTTCTTCTTCGTCGCCGGCGGACGGCTTCGCGTGTTCGCCACCGACGGGCTCGGCCGCCAGACCGACCTCGCGGATCTCGGCGAGGGCGCGGTGTTCGGGGAGATGGCGCTGCTCTCGGCGCAGCCTCGCACCGCGAGTGTCGGCTGTATCACCGAGGTCGATCTGTTCGAGGTCGGGCGACAATCGCTGACGTCGCTCGCCGACGAGCTCGGTATGGTGGCCGAGGCGCTTCACGGGTTCACGCGCGAACGCCTGCTCGGAAATCTCATGGCGACGTCGCCGCTGTTCAAGCCGTTCCCGCGCATGCAGCAGCGCGATCTGTTGCGGCGGTTCACCAGCCACGATGTCTCGCCCGGCACGGTCGTGATCAATGAAGGCGAAGAAGGTCGCGGGTTGTTCGTCGTGCTCACCGGCGAGCTCGATGTCGCGCGGCGCGCGGCGGATGGCACGAGCGTTCCCCTCGCGCAACTCAAGACCGGCGACGTGTTCGGCGAGATGGCGCTGCTCCGAAATGCACTCACCACGGCGACCGTGATCGCGCAACGTCCCGCCACGGTGCTGTTCCTCGCGCGCGAGTACGTCGTGCGGATCGTCCAGGCCGTCCCGGAAATCAGGAGCTATCTCGAAGCGTTGGCAGAAGACCGCGAGATCGATAATCAGCTGGTGATGGGCGAGGACGAAACACCGGCCGACGAGCGCGTCCTCATCTGAGGCCCTATACTCGTCTCCATGGACGAAACGAACAAGCGGGGGAACCAGTTCGGGAAGCTGGTGTGGCTCCTGGTGATCCTCGCGATCGTGGTGTTGTGGTGGTACTTCCGCGGCCGCGCCGATGAGGACACGCAGGCCCGGCGCGATGCGCGCGCGGTCGATTACATCGCCGCCACCACAGATCCCGACGACATCCTCGTCGATCTAAAGGACGACGCAACCCCGGACTCGATCGAGCGCGAGCTCGGCATCGATCTCGTGCTGGTCGATAACAGCGGTGTCGCCGCCGACACCCAGCTCTACCGCGCGCATGTCGATCCGGCGCGCCGCGACGAGCTGCTCGCGAAGCTCGTGCTTCGCAGCGACGTCGAGATCGCCGAGCCCGACGCGCTGATGGCGATCCCCGACGCTCTAGAAGCAATCGAAGTGAAATCGCCCGAGGTCACCGACCCGGGTTATCCGAACGACCCGATGTATCCGAAGCAGTGGCACATGCGGCAGATCGGCATGCCGGAGGCGTGGAAGCTCGCCGACGGTAACGGCGTGATCGTCGCGGTGCTCGACACCGGTGTCGGCTTCGAGGCGTACAAGAAGTTCTACGAGCTGCCGGACCTCAAGGGCATCGAGTGGGTCAAGCCCTACAACTTCGTCGCCAACAACAAGCACGCCGCCGATGACCACGGTCACGGCTCGCACGTCACCGGCACGATCGCGC
This sequence comes from Deltaproteobacteria bacterium, assembly GCA_013696695.1. GTDB lineage: Bacteria > Myxococcota_A > Polyangia > Haliangiales > Haliangiaceae > JABFXX01. The sequence goes on from JACCYD010000052.1 coordinate 9,589, forward strand.
AGGTCACGAACAACGGCATCGGCGTCGCGGGCATCGCGCGCAACGCCAAGATCATGCCGCTCAAGGTGCTCTCGGCGTCGGGGTCGGGGTCGGTCGCCGGCATCGCCGACGCGATTCGCTACGCGGCCGATAACGGCGCGAAGGTGATCAACATGTCGCTCGGCGGCGCGTTCCCGTCGAAGGTGCTCGAGAAGGCGGTGAAGTACGCCTTCGACAAGGGCGTCACCGTCGTCTGCGCGGCCGGTAACGAGAGCCGCGGCAAGGTCGGTTATCCCGCCGCGTATCCGGGTGCGATCGCCGTGGCGGCGACGCAGGATGACGAAGCCACCACGTTCTACTCGAACTGGGGCAAGGAGATCGATATCGCGGCGCCGGGTGGCAACACGCGCGACAAGGACGGCGGTCGCAACAACCCCGACGGTGGCGTCCTCCAGAACACGCTCGATCCGAAGGACAGCGGCCGCGATGGCTACTTCGCGTACATGGGCACGTCGATGGCGTCGCCGCACGTCGCTGGTGTCGCCGCGCTCGTCGTCGGTGAAGGCGTCACCAAGCCCGCCGCAGTCGAGAAGGTGCTCAAGGCCACCGCGCGCAAGCCGAAGAATCAGAAGTACGACGCCGAGCACTACGGTGCCGGCATCACCGACGCGCCCGCCGCCGTGAAGGAAGCGCGGACGCAGAGCGGTGGCGGTGGTTGGTCGCTCGCGCTCGGTGTCCTGCTCGCCGGTGCGGTCGCCGCATCGGTGCGCAAGAAGGGCGTCTCGCTGGGTGCGACGTACCTCGGCGGTGTCGTGCTCGGCGCATCCGGTCTGTTCTTCCTGCCGCAGCTCGCGCCGGAGATCAGCACGTACCCCGTGATCAACATGCTCTCGCACGGCTTGCCGGCGTGGGATCAGTCGATCCTCGGTGGTCACGGCTCCGCGCTGTTCTTCAGCGCGCTGATCCCGATGGGCCTCCTGGCGGTCGGTTACGGTGTGCCGAAGCTGCGTGCTCCGCTCGCGGGTCTCGCGGTCGGTGTCGCGGCGCACCTCGTGTTCGCGGCGATCGCGCCGTCGACGGCCGTGTCGGCCCCGCTGATCGGCATGGCCACGGTGTGGCTCGGGATCAACGCGTTGATCTGCGTGGCGCTCGCGCGGATCGCGCTGCGCCGCTAGCCAGTTTTGCACGACGGCAAGGTGAGACTTGCCGCGTGTCTCCTGATCGCAGCGGGTGTCGCTCGATCCGCTAGTTGGCTTTGCCGACGACGTAGCGGTCGCTGCCGTCACTCACCGCGTACGCCGTCAGCGAGGACCACGTAGATAGCGCGACGACATCGCCGGTGAACGTCAACCCGACGACGACGAAGCCACTGCCGTGCGCGATCTCGCGATCCCACAGCCGCTTGCCGCTCGCGAGGTCGAAGGCCGCGAGGTGGTGCTTCGAATTCGAGATCTGGTACAGCGCGAACACCGCCTTGTCCGACAGCGTCACGTGCTCGGCATCGAGGCGGCTGTTGAGCGGATCCACCGCCGGCACTTCTGTCTTCCACGCGGCACCCGGCAGCAGCTCCTTCTCGTCGCGATGCGTGCGCCGCTTCTTCGGATCTTCGGGGGGCGGCACCGGTGCGGCGCCGAGCCGTGCGAGTAGCGGCACCGACGTGCCGGGCTGCTTCGAGCCGATCGCGATCGCCGGCCCGCCGGGACGCTTGATCAACATCTCGATGCGCATGCCGTCGATGTTCGCGACGTCGCGCCACGCTTGCAGCGCCACCACGCCCGACGGCGTGCGGTGGTTCCAGCCGAGCGGGATGCAGACGTCGCCGCCTTCACCACCCACGCTGGCGAAGTGGTTCTTCGCATCGTCGTTCGTGTAATCGCGATCGAGGCGGATCAGCTTCTTGCCCGCGCGCTTCTTGCCGGCGGCATCGACGATCCACCACTTCTGATCCGCGGTGGCGACCGACAGCTCGTTACCGTTACCGCACATCGCGTCGATCTTCTCGCCGAACGAGATCTCCCATTTGAGCGTGCCCTTGTCCTTCGCGTTGCGCGCGATCAGCTTGCCGTCCTTGGTGGCCACGTAGAGCACGCCGCCCACGCCACCGAACTGGGTCTGCGTGAGGTCGCTGTACGTGCCGACCTGCTCGCTCTCCCACAGCTGGTTGCCCGTCTTTCCCGAGTAGGCCGCGAAGTGCGCGCGATCGCCGCTGTGGACGTAGCGCACCAGGCCGACCAGATCGCCCATGCCATCGCCGTCGAGATCCATCACCGTGGGTGGATGACCGGCCCACATCATGCTGTTGCCGACGAGCCCGCCGAACGTGCCGCGGGCCTTGTTCACTGCGAAGTACACGCCGCCACCGATCACCGCCATCAAGATCAGCGGCAGGAGGACCAGGAACACGGACGCTTTCTGGACTGCGATCGGCATCTTCGCGAGCTGCTGCAGCTGTGCGATGCGGTCTGCATTCATCATCTGCGCCGATTGCACCGGCATCGCGGGCGCTTTCGGAATCTGGAACATCGCGGTGCGCGCCTGGATGCGCGCCACGGTTCCGCAGTACTGGCAGGTCGCGGAGATGACCGTGCTCTGCACCTGAAGGTTGGCGTTGCAGTTGGGACAGCGAACGATGACTGCGCGCACGATGAACACGCTACCTGAAAGTTGACCCGAGCGCCGAGGACACATGGAACGCTCGTTGCTTCAGTCACTCGCGTGCGCCACCTCGAGACCAAGTCGCTTCGTCACCACAATTTCAAGCCACTGCATGCGACGAGGACTAGCCAGGCCGCGATGATGACGCTGCGGCCGGGTACGGAGTCCACCGAGGATTCGTCGAACGAGCACGCGTGGGCCGAGCAGTGGCTGTACGTGGTGTCCGGATCGGGGAGTGCGCGGGTTGGCAAGCGCACTGTGAAGCTGCGCGAGGGTTCGGTGGTGCTGATCTCGCGGCGCGAGCCGCACTCGATCAAGAACACCGGGCGCAAGAACCTCGTCACGTTCAACGTGTACGCACGGCCCGCGTATGATCCGGAGGGCGAGCCGCTACGG
>JACCYD010000053.1 GCA_013696695.1 Deltaproteobacteria bacterium
CGAACGACTCGAGCGAGCTCGCGTTCCAGGTCGCAGGATCGCTCGCCTTCAAGGCGGCGGCCCTGGACGCCGAGCCGTGCTTGCTCGAGCCGCTCATGCTCCTCGAGGTGACATGCCTCGAAGAGCATGTCGGCGCCGTGGTCGGTGACATCGGTCGCCGGCGCGGTCAGATGCTGGGCATCGAGAGCCGCGCCGACGAGCGCGTCGTGCGCGCCGAGGTTCCGCTCGCGGAATCGTTCGGCTACGCCGGCTCGCTCGGCGGGCTGACCCACGGTCGAGGTCGGTTCACGATGGAACCCGCGCGCTACGAGCAGACCCCGAGTCAGACTCGGTAGTTGTAAGGCCCGTCGAGGGAAGACCTCGTCGGGCCGTTGTTTTTAGATGACGCCGCGCCAGAGCGCGAGGCCGGCAGCGGCCGCGAGAACCATCAACACGATCAAGATCACGAGCTGACTGTTCGGCGCCTTCTGGGGCATGGTCGCCGGGAGCTTGTCGACGATGTCGGTCGCCGCGGCGTTGGCCAAGGCCTTCGCGGCCGGCTTGGCTTCGGGCTTGTCGGGGTTATCGGCCTCGTCGGGCTGGTCGGCCAGCACGACTGACGCCAGTTTCGGTGGCGCTTCCTTCGTCACGAGATTGGCCTTCTTCACGGCCTTCGACGAGACGCTGCTGGGGTTCGATCTGAGAGTGGCCAGCTCTTCCGCTGTCGGCGCCCTGGCAACGGTTCTCTCCTCGCCGAAACCGCCCTCGCTGTCGACCGCTGGCTTCTTCGTTCGGGCCGCGAAATCAGCCGCGGTTGCGGGCCTTGCAACCGTTCTCTCGTCGCCGAAACTGGCGCGGTCGTCGTCCTCCGCCGGCTTGGCTTTCGCGATGTCAGTCGCCGGCGGGGGTTCAGGTGTCGGCGTGGTTGGGGGCGAAAGCTCCGGCGGCTTGGCTTCCGCGGCGGGCGGGTCCTTGATCTCGGCAGGGTCGTCGCTGAACGCCGCGTCGAGGCGGGCATCGTCGTCCGCGCCGGGGCGGGCCTCGTCCGCCTTCGGAGGTGGGGCCGGCAGGCTTTTCGGCAGTGGGACCTGTTTCGGCACGCCGCCCTCCGGCGTCACGCGGCGCACCGCATGGGTCGCCGCGGGAGGAGGTGCCGCGAGCGCCTTCGCGAGATCCGCCGACAGCTCGCTCGCCTTGGTCGACTGATTCCCGAACTCGTTGACCGCCTCGCGGGCCTCGTCGTCGAGATCCTCGAGGTTGGTGGGCTGCGACGGCGACTTGCCGACCGGCCTGGGCACGCCTGCGGCCGGCGACGGCATCGCCCCCATCGGCTTGATCGGCGCCGCGGTTCCGGCGGAGCGGATGCTCTTCGCGACCGCCGCCGAGACGTTCGACGCTACGGTCGACTGCGACGTGTCGAACTCTTGGACCGCATCGTCATCGTCCTCCTCGATGCCGAGCGCCTTCGAGCTCTCCTGGATCGGGATGCCGAGGCTATCGGCGTCGAGGCGTACGAGGCGGATCACCAGCCCCTTGCGGCCGTTGCGCACGGCAGGCATCGCGATCGCATCGCCGCGCACGGCGACGTCGCCGTTCAAGAACGGCGCTTCGATGCGCACGAACTTGCCGACCGGCTGATCGATCGCCACGAAGAAGTCGCCGCGAAATTGCTTCGCAGCGGCTTGCATGAAGTCCTCGGCGGTATCACCGGGTACCGCGATGCGAATGATGGGTAAATCTCCCAACGGCCCAGCAGTATACCGAGTGTCGGGGCCTCGTCGCCAACTTCGCGCGCAGCTAACCAACGATCGTTGCGGTGACCGGATGGTGATCGGAGAGCCCATCACTCGAGAGCACCTCCACCTTCGTCGCCGTGCAGCCCGACACGAAGATGTGATCGATCACCTCGGACTTGGTGCTCGGCACCGTCCGCGGACGTGTCGGCTTCTCGACACTCGGCATCGCGGCCGCGAAGGCCGTGCCCAACCGCTCGCCGCACCGAGTGCGGTCCTCGTTGAAGTCGCCGAGGATCACGACCGCCGGATAGGAGCGGGCGTACGACACCAGCTGCGAGCACTGCGACGCGTGATGGTCACCGTAGCTG
>JACCYD010000059.1 GCA_013696695.1 Deltaproteobacteria bacterium
CGGGACGATCGTCCGCGACAGGAACGTGCCGATCGGGTTGCCGTAGAAATCGACGGCGACGAGCGCGACCGTGTACTCCATGTTGTTCTCGAGGCCTTCGATGCGAAGGCTCGTCGCGGTGCCCGACTCCTGCGTGCCGCACAAGAACGCGGGGTCGAGGTTCTGGAACGGCGTCGGTGCGACGGTGACCTCGGTGCCCTCGCCGTTGTCGATCGGGGATGCCACCAGGTCGAGCGGCATCGCGATGCCGCACACCGTGGCGGTGGTCGAGTACAGCGGCGGCTCGCCCGCGCTGACGGCCTCACCATTGGCGTCCATGCAGAACGCCTGGAACGCGTACAGATCGGTGGCGTTCGCGTCGGGGATGTCCCACGTGATCTCGATCGAGCCTTCACCGCCGGTCGCCGAGATGTTGTCGGGCAACGGCGGCGCCTTGGTATCGAATCCGATGACGTCGGTAAATACCCCGAGGTCGATCGGCCGCGGCGAGAAGAAATCGGGATCGCTGTTCTGGTCGGTATCGACGACGACCCACACGAACGCGCTGCCACCGTTCGCTTCGACACAGGGCTGGTCTCGCTGATCGGCGCGCGCGTTGATCAGGTCGTAGAGCTTGACCGAGATCGTGTCCTCGCGCGTCGCGAGCACGTCGATGTCACCGATCGCCTCGTCGGGGATCTTGGTGCAGTTCGTCGCCTGCTGGATGTCGTCGTCGCAGCTCGTGCCGGTCATGACCTCCGCGGGGAGGTTCATGTTCGTCGTCGTCGACAGATGGAGCTCGTAATAGAGATTGGTGTCCGCCGCGTCGGAGACCTGGCTGCACACGCACGACGCCAGGTTCAGGCGCGAGCGCAGCGTCTCGGAATCTGGCGGCTCGACGAGATCCTCGCCGTCGCGAATGAACAGGCGCGGCCACTCGAGCACCGCGCCATTCGGCAACGTACCGATGTCCTCGGCATGCGCGTCAATGACGGAGCTGACGAGCACCGCGAGCAAGAACGAACAACGAATCATCGGCGGCGTCATGATTTGCAAGGGCAAGGCCGTCGAGCGCTTGAGCGCGACCGTCGACAACTCTCGATATCACGCGGGTATACGGTCATCAACAATCCAGCCAAGCGAGCGAGATCACGGCCACATATGCCAAACTGGCAAACCTGGCGTGCGCCGCTGCCTAGCTGGCTTTGCGTGGCTGCTTCGCAACGTCGCGCAGCGTCTGCTTGATCCCGGCGGCCAGCGCCTCGGCACGATCCTCGACGGCGGCATCGCGCCGGCCACCCCACTCGGCGGCGTAATACAGCTCGACCAGCTCGGCAACCGCGGCCCCTGCCGGGTGCGAAGTTAGCTTGGCCGCCAGCTCGCGGGGCGTCGTCCCGCTGGTCCGGGCAAACCCGGCCTTCGCGAGTTGCTTGGCCATCCGATCGTAGATCTCCGCCACGGTCGAGCGGCGCCGCTTCACCACCCGGCTCTCCGGGGGCAGCTTCGCCGTCTTGCGCTTGCGCCGCATCACGAGCCAGCCGATCAGCACGCCGCCGAGGACCGAGCTCGCCGGCCAGTATTCGACCGCGAGGTCCTTCACCCACAGCGCCGCATCCTTGATCGCGATCGCCGCGGTCTTGAGCCCGCGGCCGATCGACTTGAACAACGACAGCTGCGAGACCAGGTCGTACTCGATCACCCACTTGCTCCACTGGAACCGGAGGGTGTCGATGAAGCGCGACATCTTCGCCCGCCAACCGGTTCCGCCGCGGCCGAGCTGATCGACATCCCCCGGCGGCGTCGGATCGATCGTCACCCACACACCGGTGCCCTCGACGCCGGGGAAGAACACCTCGTCCCACGAGTGCGCGTCGCCGGCGCGGACCGCGATGTAGCCCTTGTATTCGTTCCACTCGCCGCCGAGGAAGCCATTGACCTGCCGCGTATGAATGCCCGCGATGCGCGCGAGGATCGCGAACGCCGACGCGAAGTACTCGCAATGGCCTTGCTTGCGATCGAACAGGAAGAAGTCGATCGGCTCCTGCTTCCCGGGGTCCTCGAGCTCGAGCGTGTAGGTCGCGTTCTTGGCCAGCCAATCCTTGATCGCGATCGCCTTGTCGTAGGTCGTCCGTGCGGTCCTCGTGATCTCGAGAGCGAGGGCTCGTGTGCGGGGCGTGATCTCGGGCGGGAGCTGGAGATAGACCTGTTTGAAGCTGTCCGGCGCGACCCCCGCCGAGGCGCGTAGCTCGTCGGCCGAGGGTGGCCGGAGATCGGAGTACACGGTGTAATGCACGGTGCTGCCGTGCTCGAGCCGGATCTCGTCGTTGCGCTCGATCGGATTGCGTCGCCGCAGCGTGTGCGAGTACTCGACGATCCGCGGGTTCGACGCACCGAACAGCACGTCGGAGTCGAGCGGGTCGAGCCAGACCTCCTGCTTGACGCTCGCCGCGGCCAGCCGCTCGATCTCGGGCACCGGTAGCGCGGCGCCGGTCCACAGCAGCACGCGCCGATCCTTCTTCAACGGGCTCTGCTCGAGCGTCTGGTTGGTGCGCGGCGCATCGACGCTTCGCGACCACTGGCCCTGCGAGTAATTGTCGAACGCGACCCCGCGCCAGTGGAGCTCGGGCGCCTCGCGACTACCGACCAGCGAATCGATCTCGACGCGCATCACCACGGTCGAGTCTTTCTTGATCACGCCGTGGCCGCCGAGCTTCACGCCGTCGGAGAACCCGGCGAGCGTCAGCCCGCCGCGGCTCTTGAGGAAGAAGCCGATGCCGACGCGGGGCAGCGCGAGGAACACGATCGCCGCCCCGAGGAACACGCCGAACGACAGCAGGCCAGTGCCGAGGAAGAACCGCCCGCCGACGATCCGACGCGAATCGAGGATGCGCCGGACCTCCACGCGCTCGCTCGCGCGATCCGCGGCGTGCTTGACCAGCAGGTTGTCTTCCATCTCGCGCCGCAGGTGGAACAGCGTCAGCGCCCAGGTCGACGAGATCACGAAGCCGAAGAAGAACAGGCCGTACGTCAGATCGGGGTTGAGCACCGATCCGGCGACCAGCATCAAGAACGCGAGCAGATACATCTGCTGCCAGTCGCGCGCGGCCTTGCGATTGAACGCCTTGACGATCATCAGCCAGACCAGGAACTCGGCGCCGACGTACAAAAAGTCGAGCGTGACCACCGCCGTCAGGATCGAATACGCGAACACCAGGATCGAGAGGACCGTCCATACCCAGCCCAGCTTCTCGAACTTGATGCGCGGCGCTTCCCACCACCACGAGATCAACAGCGCGAGCATGCCGCCGTACGACGCGAGCGCGGACAGCTGCCCGCCGCCGATCAGCGCGAGGTACGCGAACGTCACCATCATGTACGTCACGGTCTTGTGGGCGACGGCGAACCTCATACGTCCATCACCGTGGTCGCCTGCGGGCGATTCTTCGACGGCACGGCCTTCGGCGTCACCAGCACGCTCTCGACGCGCGGCGGAATCGGCGCGAACGCTTCGTCGTCCGCGGCGTACGGCAGCAGCGCGAGCGCGCGCAGTAGTTTCGCCTCGTGCATCCGCCCGGTGCCCGCGGGTACGTGGGTTCCGCGGGCGGCCAGCTCGACCGTCCAGCCGACCTCGAGATAGGTCGCGACCAGGCTCGCCGCGACGCTGATCGCCTTCTCGACCGAGGACACCTGCGCCTCGAGATCGGGCGTCAGGACGTTGTCGGTGACCGCGTCGCGGACGATCTTCGGCAGTGCGTTGTCGACGCCGATCACGACCTTGCGCGCGAGCTCGTCCTCGTATTCGCGCACCAGCAGGCGGCCGGTGCGGGCCGACGATCGCCAGTGCACGTCGCGGCGATCGTCACCCGCGCGCCGCTCGCGTAGGCCGAAGAACTCGCCGCGGCGACCGAGCCGGTTCGCGGTGGAATCGCCCGTGCTCGTCGAGCGCGGCTGCGGGCGCGGCACGGTGACGCGCGCGGGATAGACCAGCACCTCGATCGGCGCGTCGATGTCGCGCGACTTGCGGAACAGCGCGAACGGGAACTTGGTGGCGAGCCGGTAGCCCGAGAGCTCGTAGAGGCCACGCTTGCCGAACGTGTGGCGATAGCTGGTGCGTTGCGATTTCGCGGCGGGGATCTTGAGGAAGTAGCACCGCTTGTCGAGCGGGGTGTTGCCGATCAGATCCTCGACCTCGATCGAGAACGACGCGCGGTTCTTCTTGGTGTTCTCGATGATGACTTCCATCAAGAACGGCTCGTTCGCCCACACACGGCTTGGAGGCCGGCGATCGACCGCCAGCTTCTTGAGCGTCATCTCGGACAGGATTCCAGACGCGATGATGAACGACAGCAGCCAGCCGAGCAGGAGGTAGAGGAGGTTGTTGCCGGTGTTGATCGCGGCGAAGCCGACGCCGACCGACAGCAGCACGATGACCCGGCCTTCACGCGTGAAGCGCAGCCGGCGCGGTGGCCGAAACCGGCGGCGCAGCCTCGACCAGAACGAGCCCTGGGCAGCGGCCGGCATGCGGGTTACGTCGGCACGGCGACGCGACTGACGATCTCGCCGAGGACTCGCTCTGCGTCACTTCGTGCGCGACCGAGCGATTCGTGGGTCTGAGAGAGCGTGACGCGGTGGGCGAGGCAGGGGACCGCGAGGCCCTTGATGTCATCGGGCACGACGAAGTCGCGCCCGGCGGCGAGCGCCGTTGCTTGCGCGGCGCGGTACCAGGCGAGCGCACCGCGCGTCGAGACGCCGATCGAGATGCTCGGATGACGGCGCGTCTCCTCGACGATCGACATCGTGTAATCGATCAGCGCGTCTTCGACGCGGATCGTTTCGACGCCGTCTTGCAACACGCGGATCGCCGCGAGATCGACGACCGGCGTGAGCTTCTCGACCGGATCGCCGCCGAGCCGATCGCGCAGCAGCTCACGCTCGACCGACTTCGCGGGATAGCCGATCGAGATTCGCAGCAGGAAGCGATCCATCTGCGACTCGGGGAGCGGATAGGTGCCGTAGTGCTCTGCCGGGTTCTGCGTCGCGAGCACCATGAACGGCGTCTCGAGCGCGTGGGTGGCGTCGTCGATCGACACGTGCCCTTCGCTCATCGCCTCGAGCAGCGCGGATTGCGTGCGCGGCGTGGTGCGGTTGATCTCGTCGGCGAGGATGAAGTTGCCGAAGATCGGGCCACGCTTGAACTCGAAGACCTTGCCGGTCTGGTCGTAGATCGACACGCCGACGATGTCAGACGGTAACAGATCTGAGGTGAACTGGATGCGCCGGAACGTGCCGCCTAGCGAGGCGGCGAGGGCGCGGGCGAGCGTCGTCTTGCCGACGCCGGGGATGTCCTCGATCAGCAGGTGACCGCGGGACAGCAGCGCGACCACCGCCGCTCGAATCGCCTCGGGCTTTCCTTTGACGACAGAAGCGATCGAGTCCTCGAGCTTGCGGACCGCCCCGATATCGGTCGACGAAAACGGAGCGGGTGCCACCACGTCTGGCGAGTATAGCCCCGAAACTCAGTCGCTGCGCAGGCTGATCATGATGCGCAGAATGGCGCGGAACATCGTCGCGACCGTGACGAACAGGACGAGAGCCGCCACCACGTGGGCCGTGGGCGGGTAGCTCTTCATGATCGCGCTGGTCTCGTAGAGGATCCAGCCGGCCATCAGGAGGACGACAAAGCCGCTGAACAGCGCGCCGAGGCTGAACCCGAACAGGATGGCAGCGAGACCGACACCCATCATCGCGAACGAGCCGACGACCAGGGCGCCGCGCATGAAGGAGAAATCCTTCTTGGTGACGAACACGACGCCGGTGAGCCCGACGAAGATCACCAGCGTGATCACGGTGGCCTGGAGCAAGATCTCGGCGGCGACCCCGTTGAGCACGGGCACCATGACACCGGCCCGGATCGCCATCGCGTCGGCGGCACTGAAGCTCGAGAACTTGAGCATCAAGATCCAGATCAACGGCATCAGCATGAACGTCTGCAGCGCGATGCCGAGGCCGAGCCCCGCGTATTGCAAGCCGCGGGACGTGCTGTGAGCGGCGAGTCGCTCGGCGCCCATCATCAGGAAAATCAGGACGGCGCAGAGGATCAGCATCGAAACGATCCCGGTGCCGAACATCGTCGAGAGCTTCCAGGTCAGCTGCGGCGCGAACTTGAACATCGCCCCGGTGAGCCCGGCGAACAGCAGCAGTGAAACACCGAGATGGGCGTAGGTCTTGCGCAAGAAGGTGACGCGGTCGCTAACTCCGAGCGTAGCGACGGCACCTTCGATCGGACGGCGTGATGCTTGTGCGAATGCCATTGAGTTCTTGCCTCCTGCGAGTTGCCCGCCTTTTGTAGCACGGACTTAGCGGTGGGCGACACCGCTAGGCGAGGGCCCACAGTACGCACAGCGAGACGATCAGCGACGGGATGGTGACTGCCAGTCCCACCCCGATGAACGTGCGGAGGGGGACCTCGACATCCTGGCGGCGCAACGCGTGAAGCCAGAGCAGCCCGGCCAGCGACCCGATCGGCAACAGGCGCGGCCCGAGGTCACCGCCAACCAGCGCGGCGAGCACGTGGAC
>JACCYD010000066.1 GCA_013696695.1 Deltaproteobacteria bacterium
GATCTGCAGTTCGAGCTCGCGCTGCGCCATCTGCTCGACGGCGACTTCGCGGCCGCGCAGGTGGGCTTCAAGGTGACCTCGAAGAAGCTCGGCACCGATCCGTTCGTCATCCATATCGTCGACTGCCACGACTGCGATCACGCGAAGTACGGGAAGTCGAAGTGGGACCACGCGAACCTGACCGCGAAGCTGATCGAGCTCGATGCCAAGGTGAAGGCCGGTGGCGAAGTCGGCGCCGATGCCGCGATGCAGATCGGCAACGCGCTCTACAACCTGACCTACTGGGGCAACGCGCGAGCAGCGACCGCGGAGACGCACCAGAAGACCGAGGATGCGTCGCTGGCGATGAAGTACTACAAGCGCGCCTTCGAGCTGTCGAAGAACCGCGAGCTCAAGGCGAAGGCGGCGTTCCTCGCGGCGAAGGCGGAGCTCGGCAATCTACTGTCGACGACCGCGGTCGCCGACGCGAGTGGCACGAGCCGCGGCTTGCCGGTGCCCTCGACCTGGTTCCCGGTGATGAAGCAGTTCGCGAACACCCGCTACTACAAAGAGGTGATCAAGGAGTGCGGTCACTTCGCCAGCTGGGTGTCTCGATGAGCACGCACCCCACTACCTGACGCTGCGAGTTGCGCTCGATCTGCGACTGACGCACCCTGGCCGCGTGGACTGCGACGACGTGATGCTCCTGATCGCCCATCGTGCGTCGCGCACGATGACCGGGCGCGAGGAGACCAGGTTCCACGACCACGTCAGCGGCTGCGAGGCGTGTCAGACGCTCGCGAGCGAGCCGGCGGACGAGGACTACTGGCGCTGGCTCTCGCGCGTACCTGCCGACGCGGTCGAAGGGGCGGAGCTGCTGGCACTGCCGATGGTGGATCCGATCGTGTTCCAGACGCCCACCGAGCTGGCTTCCGGCGGGATGGGCCGGATCACGCGGGCGGTCGATCGCCGGCTCGGGCGCGAGGTCGCGATCAAGGAGGTGCTCGACCCTGACCTGCGCCCGCGCTTCGAGCGCGAGGTGCGAATCACCGCGCGGCTGCAGCACCCGGCGATCGTGCCGATCTACGAGGCAGGGACGTTTCCCGACGGGTCGACCTTCTACACGATGCGCCTCGTTCCGGGAACGACGCTGGCGGGTGCGATCGACAAAGCGCCGACGCTCGCGGACCGCCTGCGATTGATGCCGCACGTACGCGCGGTGGCGGATGCGCTGGCGTACGCGCATTCCCGTGGCGTGATCCATCGCGATCTGAAGCCGGGCAACGTGCTGGTTGGCGAGTTCGGCGAGACCGTGGTGATCGATTGGGGGCTCGCCAAGGAAACGGGGAAACCCGACGACGTGTTGCCGGCCCGCTCGGGGTCGCCGCACCTGACGCGCACCGGCACCGTGATCGGAACGCCGTGCTACATGTCGCCGGCGCAGGCGGCGGGTGCGTCCGTGGATGCAACGGACGATGTCTACGCGCTCGGCGCGATCCTGTACCACGTGCTCGCGGGCACGCCGCCGTACTGGGACTCGACGGCGCACGATGCCGACGCACTGATCGCGGCGACGCTCGATCATCCACCCACGCCGATCGCCACGCTCGCGGCGGACGCCCCGGCAGATCTGCGTTCGCTCGTCGAGCGCGCGATGGCGCGCGACAAGTCCGCGCGGTTTCCGACCGCGACCGAGCTGACCCAGGAGCTCGCGCGGTTCGAAGCGGGACAGCTGCTGGTGTCGCGCGCCTACAGCTCGCGCGAGCTGGTCGTGCGCTGGCTGCGGCGAAATCGCTTCAAGGTCGCGCTGGTGGTGACTGCCCTGGTGGCGGCGATCGTGGTCGCGGGGTTGTGGCTGCGCGTGTCGCGCGCGGCGGACGAGCTCGCGATCCGCGAGCGCGGCGAGCGGCTGACCGAGGTCTATGGCGAAGTGGCGCGGCAGGCGTACGTCATCGATCGCGATCTGCTGCGGCTCGAGACCGCGCTCGAGGGGCTGGCCGCCGCGGCGGCAGCAGCGCTCGCGGGACCCGAGCCGGCCCCGGACGATGCGCCCGTCTACTTCGCCACCGACTTCGAGGACCCCGTTCGCCGGCCATCCGACTTCACCGGCAAGACGGCATATCGCTTCGAGGTGTCGGTCGGCCATCCGGTCGTCGCGATCGCTCCTGGGGTCGATCGTGCGCAGGTGTTGCCGGACATCCGCCGGCTCTCCCCGTTGCGGCATCACATCCGCGACATGGTCCTCGACGCCGCGTTTCGCCAGGGTCCGCCTCCGCTGACCGGCGCCGCCGCGACCGAGGTCCTGCTGTCTCGTAGGAGCCCGATCGACTACGCGTATATCGATCTGCCGGCGGGCGTGCACGTCGTGTGGCCGGGCATCGCGAGGCTGCGCTCGGACTACGACGTGAGGAAGTCGTCTTTCTACAAGAACAGCGAGACGCAGCGCGGTCGGCGATGGGGCGCCCCGTACATCGACTCCACCACCGCTCACGAGGGCGACGACCTGGTCCTGCCGTGCACGAAGAGTCTGTGGTCGGCGGATGGCAAGCTCCTCGCAATCACCGGCGTCGAGATGACCGTGACCAAGCTGCTCACCACCAGCATGCGGATGACGACGCGCACCACGCTCCGCGTGGGCCTGGTCGACGCTCGCGGCCGATCAGTGCTCGATTCCAGCGTCGCCGACCAGCGCTTCGCCACCAGCGGTCGCGACGAGGCGGTCGAGTTTTCCGAGCTCGACCTTCCGGTGATCGCCGATGCGATTCGCCAGAAGCGCGAAGGGATCGAGGAGATCACCGTGGGCGGTCGCTCGATCGTGGTCGCGTTCGTCCGGCTCGACGCGATCGGCTGGTACTACGTCGTCGAGATCGACGCATCGACGCTCGGGCGTCCGTGACCGGTCACCTGGGGATCACGAAGTCGATCCGATAGATCACACCGTTGCCCGCGGAGAGCGGGGTGCTCGAGATCGCGACGCTGTCGATCTGCACCTGATCGCCGGTGGACGACAACCGGAGATCGCTGCCCTTCACCGGATCGAGCTTGGTCATCGCGACGAGATCACCGTGCGCGTGCCTGCCCGGCACGATGTGATGCAACAGCACCTGCTTGAGTCGGCTCTTCTTACCGAGCAACTTGTCGAGCTCGGGTCCGAGCTTCGCGAACGCCTCGTCGGTGGGGGCGAAGATCGTGTGCGGAGCGCTGCCGTCGAGGTACTCGGCGGCGCCGGCCTCGTCGAGCAGCTTGATGAAGGTGGAGAACGTGCCGGCGGCGACGGCGGCCTGGCGCAAGGTTCCGGTCGTCGCCGGCTGCTCCGACGAGTCCGGTTGCGACGTCGTCGGGCTGGTGGGCCGCGAGGTCGGCTGACGCGCGATCGATGCAGCGTTGCGGTCGCGGTTGAAGCGCGCGGCCAGGTCTCTCAACATCTTGACCTCGTCCTCGCCACGCACCTGGGTCGCGTCGGCGTCGCGGTAGACCGGGTACCACTTCCGGTAGATCTTGGTCCCGGGGTCGCATTGCTGCCCGCCGAACACGAACTTGCCGCCGGCGAGCCCGACGACCCCGGCGCCGAGCGCGGCCCAGCCTCCGACCTGATAGCTGCGATTCGGATCGTCCTTGTTGTAGCCGACCTGCAGCAAGAAGTACGCGGCGGCCAGGCCGGCAACCCCGGCGCTCATCAGGATGCGGCCACGCCGGCAGCCCGCTGCCAGGTCGCGCAGCGTCTCGGTGTCGGTGACGTATTCGGGGCTCGCCGCGACCGCGACGTCGCCGATCGACAGCGGCGTCCCATCGATCGTCGCGGTCGCGACGGCAACGTCGTACGCCTTGTTGACGAACTTGATGTCCTCGAGGCACTCCGATCGCGGTCTACCCTTCGGGCACGTCTCACCGGTCTTGACGCGCTTCGTCGCGGTCTCGACGACGGTTCCCTCCTCGACCTGAATGAACTTGTCGGGCGGCAGGTTCGGGCGGGTCGTCGCCGGAATCTTCGGCGGCAACTTCACGAACAAGCAACCCGACAGTGAAATGGAAAGAGACACGATGATCGCGGCACGCATGTGGCGTCTGGACGGAACCAAGCCACACGCCCTCACAAGGTTTCGTGACGAAGATTCTCGTGTCGGGACTACGCGGTTGTCGCCGGGAACAGCGCGCGCTCGATGAAATCGGCCAGGGCCTGCTTTGCTCGCTCCGCGCTGACCGGCGGCGCACCGACGTGACCCGCGAGCCCGGCCGCGCATTGCATCGCGCTGCCGTAGAGGACGTAGGCGGTGGCTTCCGGATCGGGCACCACGGTGCGCGGTACGATCGCCGCGATCAGCGCGCTCAGCCGCTGGATCGACACGGTCTCGAACGCGCGCCGCAGCTGGGCGACCTCCGGATCGCGGAGCGACATCTCGGTGAAGCTGCGCGAGAGCTGCGGACGCTCGAGCACGTGCTCGAACAGCACGGCGATCGTCTCGCTGATGGTCTCGTGGCGCGCGCGGCCGACGAAGCGATCAGGCCCGAGGCCTTCGATCGTCTCGCGATAGGCCGCGATCATGTTGCGACGACAGATCTCGAGATAGACCTCGTGCTTGTCGTCGAAGTAGCGATAGAAGGTGCCCACCGACACGCCCGCACGTTGGGCGATCTCCGGGGTGCCGACGGCATCGTAGCCATGCGACGAGAACAGCGCGGCCGCGGCCTCGATCAGCGCCAGATAGCTGCGGCGCGAGCGTTCCTGACGGAAGTCAGGCTCTTTCGTGGCCCGGAGCAGGGTCTCCGGATCCTCGGGAGCTTTGGCTTTCGCGCGAGAGGCCACGGTAGACAATTGCCTTGACCCGGCCGACAAAGCCAGTCCAAAATGAAACCGGTTTCAGTTTTGTAGATCCTCCAGCAGGAGCCTGATCGCAATGGATGCAGCAGTGGCCGCTACCTCCCTCACCGGGCCATCGATCGAGACGCTCGAGACGATTCTCGACCTGACGTACACCTGGGGCTATCAGGAGACGCGCGCGAAGCTCCGCGATCTCTATGACAAGGCCGTGCGCGGGCAATGGATCTCCGACGAGGTGTTGCCGTGGGACACCGACGTCGACCTCGAGAGGCCGATGGCGCCCGATTCGATGCTGCCGCTGTTCGGCTCGCAAATCTGGGACAAGATGTCCGAGAAGGAGCGCAAGAAGCTGAACATCGAGGTGTTCTCGTGGACGCTCTCGCAG
>JACCYD010000069.1 GCA_013696695.1 Deltaproteobacteria bacterium
ACCTCGGGTTCGTGAAGTCGCCGCTCCCGAAACAAAAAAACGCCCGGGGTATGACCCGGGCGCAAGCTAGGCTTTCGTTAGTTAAAGGGTTTAGAGGTTCTCGAAGTCCCAGGGGACACCGGCGCACTGGGGCTTGGTGGTGTCGCACTTGAGCTCGGCGATCTCGGGGCCCGGCGCGCGGACATGGACGACGACTTCATCGCCGTACGTGGTGCGGCAGGCTTCCTTGGGGTCCTTCGCGGTGGCGGCCGAGATGTGGCTCGCCTTGAGGTCGCAGGCAACGATCGCGCGGCCGGCCATCGGGTCGGGGATGCTGACGCCGTTGATGGTGATCGACGGGGCATCGCCGGTCTCGACGTAGCGGCAGCCGGTGGGCAGCTGGTCGACAGCTTCCCAGGTACCGAGTGCGAAGCCGCGGCGGCCCTTAGGCACGAACAGTTCTTTTGCGATTGCCATGTCGGCCGACTTCGCGAGGTCGAGCTTCTTGAGTCCGCCGCTCGTGGTCTTCACGCTGACGCTACAACCGCACTCGGCAACGCGCATCGCCATCGTGCAGACCGACGGGTCCGACTTGCGCCAGGGCACGCAGCCCTGACCATCACCGACCTCACCACAGTTGGTGCAGCCACGCATGAAGCCGTCTTCGATCGATTCCTTGCCGGGGGCCAGGCAGTCCTCGACGAGCGTCTGGGCGGCGCCGTTCGAGTTGAACTGGACCATCATGCGGAACAGCAGATTGCCGGCGCCGGGCGTCTCCGCGTTCAGCGTGTGACCGCCGACGGTCGCGGTGCCGGTGGGGCGCCGCGTGATGTCCTTGTGCCACGAGGTGAACACGCACTCGCCGACCTTCTCCGTCGGGTTCTGCGTCAGCCACTCGAGCTGACCGGCCGTCAGCTTTGGATCGAGGGGAGTGACGGCATCTCGGTTGTCGATGTTCTTGCCGAGCACCGCCGCCTTCTTGGAGGTGTCGACCGTGGTCCCGGTGACGCACGAGAAGATCTCGGTATTACAAGTTCCGGTCTGACACGGCGTGGTGTCGTCGCAGAACACCGGACCCTGGGCGTCGGTGATCACTGCGGGGATGCCGGCGGTGTGCAGCATGGTGAAGTACTCGCAGTACTCCTGGCCGCGATCGTCGGAGGTGTTGCTGTTGGTGGTGACGCCGTTGACGTCGCGACACGACCAGCGCACGCCACCATCGGTGAAGTGGGGCCGTGCGTTGTCCATCGCCGGGACGCGCGCGTTGGTGCAGAGCTCCTCGACCGTGCCCTTGGGCGTGTCGCACTTGCCGTCGAGGCAAGGATCGCGTGACTCGCGTGGCTCGGAGCTGCACGCGGTAGCGAGGGTCGCGAACAGCAGAGCGGTGAGGCTGGTCTTCATCATGGCTGCTCACACCAGTGAGCACGCGCTGTGCCGACTGCGCGAACGCGTGTGCATCACCGGAAGGCTGCATTGATTCGCGGAGATGCGAACGCGTGCAGGCGTGAGGGGTGACTGATCGATCATCCGCAGGCGACTCGAGCGGCCGGGGCGACAGTAGCCACCCGAAAACGAAAACCGCCCGAGTTGCCTCGGGCGGTCAGGAGGAGCGACAGCGAGAACTGGCTAGGGGAGCAGCTTGCTGAACTCCCACGGCGCGCCCTTGCAGCTCTCTTCGGTCGAGGTGCAGGACAGCGTCGCGGCTTCGGCGAGCGGCGCGCGGACGTGGACGACAACCTCGTCACCGTACGCCAGGCGGCATGCTTCTTTGGGGTCCTTCGCGGTCGCCGACGTGATGTGGCTACCGTTGAGGTCGCAGGCGACGATGGTGCGGTCGGCGTTGGCGTCGGTGACCGCCCAGCCGTTGCCTTCGAGGCGCTCCGAGTCGCCGGTCTTGACGACGCGGCAGCCGGTCGGCAGCGCGGCCATGTTGTCCCAGGTGCCGAGCGTGAAGCCGCGGCGCGACTCGGGAACGAACAGGTCGCGAACGGTCTCGAGGTCGGCAGACTTGCTGATGTCGAGCTTGCGGCCACCGACGGAGACCGAGCAACCGCACTCGGCGATGCGCATCGCCATCGTGCAGACCGAGGGATCCGACTTGCGCCAGGGGACGCACGACTTGTCGCCGCACATCTCGCAGCCGCGCATGAAGCCGTCCTTCTCCTCGGCCTTGCCAGGAGCGAGGCAGTCCTCGACGAGCTGCTTCGCAGCGCCGTTCGAGTTGAACTGGACTTCCATGCGGAAGAGCTTGTTGGCCGCACCCGGGGTGGTCGCGTTGAGGTCGTAGCCGCCGAGCTTCTCGGCGCTCGCGATCGGGCGGTCGATGTCCTTGTGCCACGAGGTGAACACGCACTCGCCAACCTTCGAGGTCGGGTTCTGCGCGAGCCACTCGAGCTGGCCCTTCTTGAGGACCGGGTCGAGCGGCGTGATGGTCTCGCCGTTGGTGTTCTTGCCGAGGACGTCGGCGGGCTCGGCGGTGTTGACCGTCGAGGCCGTCACGCACGAGAAGATCTCGGTGTTGCAAGTCCCCGTCGCGCAGGGCGTCGTGTCGTCGCAGAACGTCGGGCTGCCCGAGCCGTCGAGGACGACCTCCGGGATGCCGTTGGTGTGCAGCATCGTGAAGTACTCGCAGTACTCCTGGCCGCGGTCGTCGGAGGTGTTGCTGTTCGGCGTGACGCCGTTGACGTCCTTGCACGACCACCGAACGCCATCGTTCGTGAAGTGCGGACGCTTCTCGTCCATCGCGTTAACGCGACTGTTGGTGCACTGCTCTTTGACGGTGCCGCCGGGGGTGTCGCACTTGCCGGTCTCGTCGCAATCGAGACGGGTGTTCGTGCTGCCGCTACAGGCGACCATGAAGAGGATCGAAGGGATGATGGCTGCGCGCATTGTCGATAGCTCCTGCCTGAACCTTCGAGCACGCGTCGTGCCGTATCGCAGTGCGCCATCGCCGATCCCACAACCACACTGTTTTCAATCGTGTGCACTGATCGGACAGCACCGCACCGGAAGCTCGATCATCCACTCAGCAATTCGTCGGAAACTCGAGCAGCCGCCTGCACCGCGTCGTGCGCCGAAACCGCGAAACCCGCGAGGTTTCGCTCGCGGGTCGGGAAGCTCGGGGAGCCAGATCAGTTGCAGCTGGCCGGCAGCGTCGAGGTGCCCGACGGATTCAGGCCGTCGGTGCGGACGAAGCTCGGGTCGTTCGGGATGCGGATGCCCATCCCATGCGTCGTGTGCGCGCCGGCGGGCTGCACCTCCTCGTGGACCTTGCAGACGCGGCGATCTCGCTCGGCGAGGATGGCATCGCGCTCGAGGCCGTCGACGTAGGTCTGGAGCAGCGCGCCGAAGCCGTTCGCATCGACCTCGCAGAAGCCGCCGGCACCGCAGGTGGTGGGCACCGTACCGGCCGCGATGGCCGCCTTGAGGGCTGCGATCGAGGTCTCGTTCGCGTCGTCGAGGGCGACGAACTTGCCGGTCGCGAGGTTGCGCGTCGACATGCCGCCGTTCTTCATGATCTCCTCGAACACCACCTTGACCGCGTCGCGGTTGCGACCCGTCAGGGCAGGGGCCTTGGCGGCAAAGGCCACCATGGCGGTCTTCCACAGGTTGCACCGCAGGTCGGAGAATGCGGCCTTCTTGTAATCGAGCGCGCGGAGCGCCAGGACGTGGGCGGGCGACAGCACCGCGTGGAGCTGGGCCTCGAAGGTGATCTCGGCGACGCCACGGACCGGCATCATGAACAGGCGCTTGTCGACGGCCGCGGCCGGGAGCGAGACGGTGTCGTTGTTGAACCATGCGAACGGCCAGGTCGACTGGATCGCGCGGAACGCGTTCTTGGTGCCGCCGGAGACGAACGCATCGACGCTCATCTCGCCGGTGGCGAGCTCGGTGGCGTAGTTGAGCTGCTCGTCGCAGAACAGCGGGCGAATCAGGCCCATCGCTTCCTCGAGCTTGGCGGGACGGAACAGCGCCTTGCTGCGAGCGGGGGACACGCGGAGCGCGTTGGCGTCGCGGATCACCTTCTCGAGGCGAGAAGCCGCGCCGATCGAGGCCTGGTACTTCTCCCAGGTAGGCATGCCCGTGAGGGAATCCGGCACGTTGAAGCTCTCGGAGACGCCGCCCGTGCCGGCGTTCCAGTGCGTCCACGGCTTGGTCAGCTCGTTCATGATCGGCAGCCGCGGCATCCCGATGGGATCGACGTCGAGCGGCGTCACGTGGCACTTGGTGCAGCGCGCCGGCTCGACCTCGATCTCGAGGTTGCCGTCGCCGATGTCCTTGGTGGCGTAGAAGACGTACTTCTGGGCGGTCGCATCCCACGCAAACATCTCGAGATCGTCGACGTTGATGTCGGCCTGCGGGTCGCCCAGCGTGGCGACGAACGCGTTCGAGACCTGGTCGTTATCGGAGCACACCGTCGAGATCAGGCGGGGGTAGATCTGGTCGGAGTTCGCGGTGATCAGGTCGTCGGAGATCGCGTAACTGATCAGCGAGGTCTTGCTGCAGCCCTGGATGGTGATCAGGCCGTCGAACAGCTTGCCGTAGAACTGCGGGTCGGCTTCAGGAGCGACCTTGGTGGCCTTGCTGCCGTGATAGACGCCCTTGTCGTCGATCACCTTCGCGTCGTGGAGCTGGCGCAGCCACTTGGCGATCGGATCCTCGCGGCCCTTGAGCTGGTCGGCGAACGGCAAACCGTCGCATTTTCCGGCCTCGCAGACGACATCGTCGCCAGAGTCCGGTTCGTCACTGCCAGCACACGCAGCAACGATCGCTGCGACGCCGAGCGGGAACGCCAGGGCAAGGGGTGATGGCTTCATGCTGTTGGTTCCAGCACGCACCGTGCCCTTGCGCAGGGCGTTAACGGTCATGTCCGGCGTGTCCGAAGTCCGTGTGATCAGCCGCTACCGTCACGCTGCAAACCGGACATTGCATTTGCCCGGACACTGGATCCGCCACCCGCCACTGGCGTCCGGCGTCCCGGACACCCGACCAGCCACCGGCCACCGGGGCGTCCGGCGCGGACGGCCAACACCTCGGTAGATCCGCGGGTGTCCGGCCCGCAGAACATGTCCCATCCCTGGATCTCTTCGTGCACGATGGACCGGACATGCCGTCGACCCTGTTCCGCATCGCGATCGTCCTGATCGCCGGTTGCAGCTCCACGGAGCCGCCCCCGATCGAGGATTGCGCCACCACCGGCAAGTGCGATCTCCCCGATGACCCCGCGGAAGTCTCGTGCTCGAAGCGTCGCTCGGACGCCTACAACGAGAACCGGACGGCGTTCAACGACACGTTCCTTCGCTGGTCGTGTGCGGACGTCCAGGGTGTCACCGCGGACGATCGCGGCCAGGAGTACTGCGAGTACTTCGCCATCGCACAGCTCCCGCCGGACGGACAAGCTCCCGCTCCCGCGCCGTCCGTGCTCGGACGCAACCTCGGACTCGACAGCTCGTACGGCACGACTCCCGGTGGCGTCGAGCTCACCGCCGGACAGATCACGGCCCTCGAAGCGGACGAGACCGCGGTCGTCGGCCAGTGCGTGTTCACGACCTGGAACTCCGATCAGCCTGGGCCCGTCGCCGCGTGCGATGGCAAGGACGGCTGTCCGCAGGTCATGGGCGTCCCCGTCGACGAGCAAACCTTTCGCATGACGTTCGAGGTCAATTCGACCGACGCCGCACAACTCCTGGTCAAAGACTGCGCCGTGCTGCCGACGCCCGGCGACGAAGAGAACCCGCGCGATCTGCGCCACGACGACTTCATGCGCGGCTGTCTGTGGAACGCCGAGCTCAACGAGACCGAGTTTCGAAAGTCAGACACCACGATCTGCACCAGCATGACCCGTCTCGCGGAGTGCGGCTGCAGCGTCACCGGCGACCCGCTCGCCGAACAGATCTCGCCGTGGGAAATGCGCGGCTTCCCGCTCGGTGGTTGGTCGGGCTTCGTGTCCGGCAGCGAAGCCGAGTCGGACCTGCCCGCGAGCTGCCGCTACGTCGACCTCGGTGAAAACGGCCAGACGCTGGTCTCGTGCGATCTGTCCGCCGGCGATCTGTTGCTCGGTGCGGCGGACGTCCGCTCGTACTGCCAGGACAAGTACGCGGACAACATCGTTGTCCACGTTCCGATCCCGACCGGCGTGACCTGCGATCCCTCGAAGTCCGAGAGTCCGTACGCGGGCTCGTGCTCGGAGACACCGTGGGTGCTCGAGCCCTACGCCGCCGGTAACTGAATCGGCGAGGTCTGCGCGGAGGTGCGGGTGATGGCGCCGCGATCGATCGACGAGCTAGACCGAGTATCAGTTCGCCTCCAGAGGACGACCTATATGGGCCATATAGGTTGACCACGGGAGGGTACCGGTGCGGTCGGGCGCGTCTCCGGTTGTTGATCCGCGGACACAGCGGCTTCGAGACACGCGATGCCGCCCGAGGTTGGCCAACGAGCGAGAGCTTGCGTAGCTTTGGTAGCGCGACGCGAGAGTGCGGCGAGCTGTTCGGGGAGGCCGTCCACTCGCCACCGGAGTGAGGCGTCGCGGTGTGCGCGACCACGCTGATGGCGGAGGTGCGGGTGATGGTGGGGTGTTGGCGGCCCGTCAGTAATCACACTGACGGCTCAATAGAAGACCTGCGCGGAGGTGCGGGTGATGGCAGAGGTGCGGGAGGTGCGGGTGATGGCGGAGGTGCGAGATGCTGATGTCGCGCCCTGCAAAGTGGACGAC
>JACCYD010000128.1 GCA_013696695.1 Deltaproteobacteria bacterium
GCCTGGATGTTCTGCAGCGTGACGTCGTCGGCCACCCAGTCGAGCTTGCGGCCGATCGTAGTCTCGAGCGCGGCGATGTACTGCTTGAATTGTGGGTCGACGTCGATGACGTGGAACACCGCGCCGATCGCCTTCGACACGTGCTCCGCGGCGGTGCGCGTCACCGTGCCGGAGTTCTCCGTGGGCTGGTAGGCACACGCGAGCAACGCGCTGATCGACTCGTCGATCGAGCCACCGCGATCGATGACGTCGTGCAACCGCTTCACCCGCGGCAGCCGCGACTTGACGCCGGCAGCCCCGAGCTCCTGATACGCGAGCTGCACCGCGAGCGCGACGAGCACCGCACACGCGGCGGAGTCGGCGCCACCCGACATCGACACCACGTAGCCCTGCGAGCGCGACTTGCGCATGTAATCCCAGAGCGCGAGCGCGACGGCGCGGCCGAATTCCTCGTCGCGGACGTGCGAGCCATCCTCCCACGACGGCTCGATCGGCTCCGGTAGCTCGGGGCGGCGTGACGGCCAGTTGAAGCCGTGCTCGACGACCAGCTCCTCGGCGTCGTGACGCGGGCGGTGCGAGCCGCGGCGCGCTTGCTCGCGGCGATTGGCATCGATGTCGATCACCGCGGTGGACAGCTCGACCTCGGAAAACGACAGCCGGCGCCCCCGCGCGACCAGCTCGGCATTCGAGGCGATCAGCCCACCGCCGTCGTAGATCACGCGACCGGCCTCGTTGCCGAGGAGGTTCGCGTAGAGATAGGCGACACCGAACGCGCGCGATCCCTCGATCACGAAGCGCTGCCGGACGACGAACTTGCCGAACGCGAAGTGCGAGGCCGACGGGTTGCACATCACATCGACGCCGCGCAGCGCGAGATCCATGCCCGGACGATTCGCCACCCACGCGTCCTCGCAGATCTCGAACCCGACGCGGATGCCACCGATGTCGAACGCGAGGTCGCCGAGCGGGTACTTCCGCATGCTGCCGTCGACCGCTTTGCGCTCGAGCCAATCGATCTCGCCGGCCGGCCACGCCTTGAACCAGCGCGGCTCGTAGTGGATGCCGTCACCGGCCAGGAACTGCTTGGCGACGAACCCGACGATCGCACCGTTCACGAGCAGGGCCGCCGCGTTGTAGAGCGCTTTCTCGTGATAGATCGGCAGGCCGACGGCGACGACCATGTTGGTGGTGAGCTCCGCGAGTGCCTCGAGCTGAGCGAACGCGGTGTCCTGCAGCCCGTCCATGAAGAACGCGTCTTCACAGGCGTACCCCGTGATCGCGAGCTCGGGCAAACACAGCAGCGACACACCGGCGGTCCTCGCCTGGTCGATCGCCGACGCGAGGTTCATGAAGTTTTGGTCCCACGCGAACGGCGTCTGATTGACGCACGCGACTCCGACTTTGATCAATTGCATGGGTTCACCGGTTGGACATCAGATGCTCGATCAGCACGCCCGCGGTGCTGTCGACGTGCAAGAACTTCGACTGGTTGCTCAGCGCGATCACGTTGGGGTGGCTGTCGGTCACCCAGATCGATCCGAAAAGCTTGCTCGCCTCGAGCTTCGCGAGCGAATCGCCGGGGAACAGGCCGTGCGTCGCGATCGCGTTGATCGAGGTCGCGCCGGCCTCGAGGTAGGTGCGCGCGGCGTTCATCAGCGAGCCACCGGTGCGGATCATGTCGTCGTAGATCACGACGCGCTTGCCGCGAACCTCGGCCGACACGCCGGTGACCTCGGGCTCGCCACTCTCGCCGCGACGCTTGTAGACGAACGCGGCCGGCACGTTCATGTCGTTCGCGAGCGACTCGACCCACTTCGCACGGCCGGCATCGGTGCAGGCGAGCACGTCGCACCCGAACCGCTGCGCCGCCGCGATCACCAGCGGCTTGCCGTAGACGTGCACGGTGCGGATGCCACCCTCGAAGTAATGCGCGATCGCATCGACGTGGAGATCGAGCAGGAACACCTGTGTGCCACGGCTCGCCATCGGAATCGACGACAGCAGCCGCGCGCGGGTCTTCGCCGTGACCACCTCGCCCGGCTTCACGGCGCGCTCCATCGTCGAGTACCCGAAGAACGGGATCACCATGCGCACGCGATACGCGCCGAGGTTGCACAGCCCGCACGCGAGGTCGTAGAGCTCGAGCGTCGAGCGATCGTCGGGCGTGCCGCCGACGAGGATGACGTCGCGATCCGCCGGATCGCTCTCGATCCGTAGATAATTCTCGCCGTCGGGAAACGTCTTGCGCGTGACCTTGCCGGACTCCCAGCTGGCGCCCTTCGCGATCGAGTCGCCGAGGTACTGGTACGCCGCGGTCGAGAAGATCAGGGGCTCAAGCATGGTCGCCTCGTGCAGCCTTGATCAGCTGCTGCTTCCGCGTGTTGACGTGGCGATCGAGGCCGACGGGATAGGGCTGCGGGTTCAAGAACCGGCGCGTGCGGGGCGACAGCTGCGCGAGCTCGGCGGCAGCGCGCGCACGGCAGGTCTCGAGATCGTCGGGATTGCGCACCAGCTCCCCGTTGTCGAGGTAGGTGACCAGAAGATCCTCGGCGCTGTCGTGCGGCGGGGTCGACTGCGGCCGCGTCGGATCCTCGATGTCGTACAGCGTCGGGCCCGCGAAGCCTTGCTCGCGATCGTAGATCACGTCGCCGACCAGCTCGCCGCCGCGGCGCAGTCGCTTGACCTGAAGGACGCCGGGGTTCGAGATCTTGATCGGCTGCTCGGACAGCTTGATGACGTCGCGCCAGGCGCCCGGCGCCGAACCGTTCGACGCCTCTCGCACCGCGCCGAGCTTGTAGACGCCACCGAGCGCGGCTTGATCGAACGCGGTCACCAGCTTGGTGCCGATGCCCCAGGTGTCGATCTTCGCGCCTTGTTCGTGGAGCGCATTGATCAAGTTCTCGTCGAGATCGTTCGACGCCACGATCCGCGCGGACGCGAAGCCCGCCTCGTCGAGGAGCTTGCGCGCCTCGATCGAGAGATGCGCGAGATCGCCGGAGTCGAGCCGGATGCCCTGCAGCGTGTGGCCGGTCTTCTGCAGCTCCTTGCCGACGATGATCGCGTTGCGCACGCCATCGAGCGTGTCGTAGGTGTCGACCAGGAACGTGCAGTTGCCGGGCAGTGCCGCGGCGTACTCGCGGAACGAGCTCAGCTCGTCGCCGTGGAACATCACCCAGCTATGCGCGTGGGTGCCCTTCACCGGGATGCCGAACAGCTTGCCGGCGAGCACGTTCGACGTCGCGCTGGCCCCTCCGAGGTATGCGGCACGCGACGCGGAGAGCCCGCCATCGATGCCCTGCGCACGACGCAACCCGAACTCGAGGAACGGCGCACCCTTTGCGGCGGCGGCGACTCGCGAGGCCTTGGTCGCGATCAAGGTCTGGAAGTTGACCATGGTGAGCAGCGCGGTCTCGACCAGCTGCGCCTGGATGATCGGCCCGGTCACGCGCAGGATCGGCTCGTGGGCGAACACCAGGCTGCCCTCGGGAACCGCATCGACGGTGCACGTGAACCGGAAGTCGCGCAGCGAGTCGATGAAACCGGCCGGGAACAGCGGCTTACCCTCGGGATCCGGCAGCGTCGCGAGGAACTCGAGGTCGTCGGCGGTGAACGTCAGCGAACGCAAGTAGGCGATCGCCGGGGCGATGCCACCCGCGATCGCGTACCCACCGCCAAACGGCGGCCGCCGGTAGGTCAGGTGGAACACCGCCTCGCGATCAGCGGTGCCGGCCTTCCAGTAGCCGCAGGCCATCGACAGCTGATACAAATCCGTCAGCAGCGCGAGCGAACTGCCGTAGAGACCTTCGATGCCGTTCGATTGCTTGCCAGCCACGTTAAAGTGTACTTTGTACACTAACTATCTCGTTGTCAACAGTCAGCGTCATGGCTGACGCGATCGTGATCTGGGGAGAGCTGTTGTGGGATCGGTTCCCCGACGGCGATCAGCTGGGTGGCGCCCCTGCCAATGTCGCCTGGCACCTGGGACAGGTAGGCAGCTGGCCGCAGCTGGTGACGCGCGTCGGCGACGACGACGACGGGCGGCGGGCGCTCGAGATCCTCTCGCAGCTGGTCGACACCGAGCTCGTGCAGATCGATCGCGAGCGCGCTACCGGTGAGGTCACCGTGCGCCTCGAAGCCGGCGAGCCCCGCTACACACTGCACGCGGGTCGGGCCTGGGAACGCATCGCGTGTACGCCGGCGGTGCTCACCGCGCTCGAGACGGCCGGTGTGTTCGTCTACGGCACGCTCGCGCAGCGCACGCCGGAAGGACTCGCTGGCTGGCGCGAGGCGGTGGCATCGACGCGCTGCACGAAGGTCTGCGATCTCAACCTGCGGCCCACCGATCAGTACTCGGTGGCGATCGCCGAGGCCGTCGCCGCCGCCGACGTGATCAAGGTGAACGATCGCGAGCTCGCCGCGCTGCGCGACTGGCTGGGCTGGGCTGATCCATTGACGACGCTGCGGAACCAGGCGCGCGTCGTCGCGGTCACCCACGGCGATCGCGGATCGACGCTGTATTCGGAGCACGGCCCGATCGAGATCCCTGGGGTTCCAGCTGCGCACGCCGGTGGCGACAACGTCGGCTGTGGCGACGCCTACCTCGCGATCCTCGTGCACGGCCTGACGTCGGGCTGGGCGCTCGCCGATTCCGGCGCGGCTGCGAGTCGCTATGCTGCCGCGGTCGCCGGTGCACGCGGAGCGACGCCGCTGTTCGAGCCCGAGCATCTCCACGATCTGCTGGAGCCCTCGTGAATCGCGCGCGCATTGGTAGCTCGCGCGTGATCCTCGAAGCTGCGCGCTGGGTCGCGATGATCGTGGGTGCAAGCTGCGCGGTCGTCGCGGCCACCTGGTTTCGCACCGCGCTGTGGGACGACGATTGGTCGCTGATGCGCGCGAAGGAGCTGTCGGCGATCGTCACGTTCGTCGTCGCGTCTGCGCTGTTCTTGCGCGCGTACTGGGCCGGTACGCAGCGGCGCGAGATGCCGGAGAAGGCCGACCTCTGGGATCGCAGCGTCGCGTGGATCGAGGAGCACGGCGCGATCCCCGCGCTGATCATCCTGACGATCGCGAGCGGCGTGATGTTCGCCGGCGT
>JACCYD010000608.1 GCA_013696695.1 Deltaproteobacteria bacterium
GGCGTACGCAGGCTACATGAAGACGCGCGGTGAGGACGACAAAGAGCTCCTCCGCGACGTGTCGACCGCGACGATCGAGCAGGCGCTCGCGTCGCCCTCGGTTCGCCTCAAGATCGCGGCGATCGAGGCGATCGCGACGCTCGAGCTGCCGCGCGTGCTCGTCGGTGGTCGCGGGGCGCGCACGCTCGTCGTCGACGCCTCCGCGACGCTGCGCTAGGTACGCGCGAGCGCGAGCAGCTGCTCGCGGGTGTTGAGCGCCGGATCGTCGAGCACCCGATCGAGCAGCGCGCGCAGGATCTTGCCGAGCTGCGGGCCGGCGGGCATGCCGAGCTCGGTCATCAGATCGTTGCCGGTGATCGCGAGGTCGGCGGTCGCGAGGGCGTCGCCGCGCGCGAGGATCGCGGCGCCGAGATCGTGGAGCTCCATCGCCTGGTTGCTGCGCCACATGCCGACGGCGGCGGCCGCATGCGGGCGCGTGATCTCGGCGAGCAGGCGGCGCGCTTCCGGCTCGGTCCAGCCGGCGACGACCGTGGCCGGCGCTGCACCGACGACGACCGAGGCGGTGACCGCTTCCTCGTTCGAGAACTTCAACTTCTTGAGGACCGCTTCGGCACGTCGCACCGAGGCGCGATCGAACGTCTTGGAGGTCTCCGATGGCGGGGCGAGCTCCGCGAGCAGCGTGCCGAGGCGCGCTTCCGGCGGGGCGGCATCGATGCTCGACAGCCAGGCCTCGACGAGATCGTCGCGGCCTCCACTCACCTCGTCCCACGCGGCGAAGCCGGCGACCAGCTCGGGCAGGATCGATTCGATGATGCCGCTGCGCCACGCCGGGCGCAGCGCGAGCGACGGGCGGCGCGAGCCGAGGATCTTGCGAAGCTCGACGGAGACTCGCTCGCGCGACACCTTGGCGAGCGACGGCAGCGCGGGCGTGATGCCGCGCTCGGTCTCGGGATCGAGCGCGAACTCGAGCTGCGACGCGAACCGCACCGCGCGCATCACGCGCAGGCCATCCTCGGTGAAGCGACCGACCGCGTCCTCGTACGGATTGCCGGTGGGGCCGACCGCGCGCAGCAGCTTCGCCTCGAGATCGGCCATGCCGGCGTACGGATCGATCAGCTCGTGCTTCGCCGGGTCGTAGGCCATCGCGTTGACCCGCAGATCGCGTCGCGCGAGATCCTCGACGAGCGGCACGCCGAACCGCACGTGATCGGGGCGCCGCGCGTCGGTGTACGCACCCTCGCCGCGAAACGCGGTGACCTCGACGTGTGATTCGATGCCGCGGCCGGTGACGATCGTGACCGTGCCGTGCTGGACGCCGGTCGCGATCACGCGCTTGAACAGCTTCATCACCTCCTCGGGCACCGCGGCCGTCGCGACGTCCCAATCGCCCGGCGTGATGCCGAGGACCGCGTCACGCACCGCGCCACCCACGGTGACGCTCTGGAAGCCGGCCTTCGCAAGCGTCTCGCAGACGACGCGAACGTTCTCCGGCACGGCAGCGCGCAGCCGCTCGAGCACGGTTGCCTCGGCGAGAGAGATGGTCACTCCGTGGCCGCGGCGCCGCGCAGCCGCGTGAAGATATCGATCGCGCGACCGCGGAGCTTTTGCGCTTCGGCCGCGCCGCCGGTGCGCTCCTTGACGACCGCGAGCCCGTTGTACGCGCGCGCGAGCTCGACCTCGTGCTTGACCGCCGCGAGGATATCGATCGCGCGGCGGAAATCGTCCTCGGCTTGATGGGTCTGGCCGAGCGCCGCCGCGACCTCGGCCTTGACGCGATAGCCGCAGCCGATGTGCACGCGCAGCCCGACGGCTTCCGACACCGCGACGGCGGCGTGCGCCTCGACATCGGCGGCCTCGAGATTACCGAGCGCGAGCTGCACCTGCGCTAGGCGCTGGTGCGTGACGGCGAGCGCCACCCGATCG
The DNA here is from genome assembly GCA_013696695.1 of Deltaproteobacteria bacterium. GTDB lineage: Bacteria > Myxococcota_A > Polyangia > Haliangiales > Haliangiaceae > JABFXX01. The sequence continues at coordinate 1,924 of JACCYD010000608.1, forward strand.
CCGAGCCCCGATGCGATCGCCTTGGCCTCGCCGAGATCCTTCACCGCGTCGGCGCCCTGCCCCATCGCGCTCTTGACCTCGCCGGTCCGCGACAGCACGTCGGCGAGCGCGAGCTTGTCGCCGACCTGCGTGGCGATCGTGCGCGCCTCGGCGAGGAGCTCGAGCGCGGCCTCGGGGTTGCCATCCTCGGAGTGGACGCCGCCGAGATCGCACAGCGACTGGACGACACCGACGAGGTCGCTGATGTCGCGCCGCAGATCGAGCGCCTCGCGGAACTGCGAGATCGCGGCCTTGAAGTTGCCGCTGTCGTGATGCACCCGGCCGATGTTCGCGAGCGACAGCGCGATCGAGCGGCGATCGCCGAGGGCGCGCCGGATCGTCAGGGCCTGGCGGTGGTAATCGAGCGCCTGCCCGAAGCCGCCGCGCAGCCAGTTGACGCGGCCCATGTCGTCGAGCGTCGAGGCGATGCCGCGATCGTCGCGCGAGCGCTCGAACAGCTCGTATGCGCGGCGAAGGTGCTCCATCGCGATGTCGTACTTGCCGAGCCGGCGTTGCCCGCGCGCGAGGCGGCTGTACGCGGCGCCGGCCTTCGCGAGGTTGTCGTACCGCCATGCGAGGTTGAGCATCTCGACGAAACACGCCATCGCCTCGTCGGTGTGTCCGGTTTGTTCGAGCACGTCGCCGAGGTTGTGCAACGCGTCCATCCGCGCCGGCGCTTCGCGATCGCCGATCATCTGGAGGCCCTTGGCGTAGAGCACGCGGGCTTCCTCGGGCGCGTAGCGGGCGCGCGCGCGATCACCGCCCTGCAGGTAGCACCGCGAGGCGCGGCGCTGATCGCCGCCCTTCTCGTAGAGGTTCGCGAGGAACTCGAGCTGTTCGTCACTCCGCTGCACCGTCTTGGCTTCGAGCCACTGCGCGCCCGCCAGGTAAAGCCGCGCGAGCTTGCCGTGCTCCGTCGAGCGCAGGATCAAGTCGCGCTCGAGGTTGTGCTTGAACACCACCTCTTGCTCGCCGGGGATCGAGGAGTCGTCGGCCTCGAGCATCAGCAGATAATCCTGATCCGCGAGGATCGAGATCAAGTCGCTGACGCGGCGGCGCACGTCTTCGCCTTGCCCCCACTCGAGGTCGAGCGCATTCGGCGAGGACTCGGGCGCCGGGGTATCGAGCCGTGTCATCGCGATCACCGCGGACACCCAGAAGGTCGAGCCGAACACGGCCGCCTTCTCGAGCAGCTCGCGCTCCTCATTCTCGAGCGCCGCGATGCGCGCTTCGATGGCTTCTTCGATCGAGATCGGCAGCTCGGTCTCCGCCGCCTTGTCGGGATCGAGCACCCAGTTCGTGCCGCGGGTATCGATCGTGCCGTTGTCGAGGTACAGCCGCACCAGCTGCTCGAGGAACGCCGGGTTGCCCCCGGTCATCTCGACGGCGGTCTGCACGGTGTCCTCCGGCAGCGAACCGACGCGCGACAACAGATTGCGCAGCATCTGCTCCCCGTCCTCGGGCTCGAGGTTGCGGATGTCGATGCGCTCGTGATCGACGTCGCCTTGGCCCCAGTTCCCCGCGTGGACGAGCATGTCGGGGCGCGCCGCTGTGAGCAGCACGACCGGCGAGCCGCCGAGTCCTTGCGCTAGCTCGCTCACGATCGCCAGCGAGTCGCGATCCGCCCACTGCATGTCATCGAGCACGATCACGATCGGATCGTGCGCGGCATCGAGCTCGATGAAGCGGCGCAGCGCCGTGCGCTGCACCTCGTCGAGGAGCTTCGCGTTCTCGGTGATCGCCTTGACGAACGGCGTTGCCGGAAACTCGAGCCCGACGTACGCGCCGAGCAGAAACATGATCTCCGAGATCTGATCGGAGCCGATCACCGACTTGAGCTCGGCCTTGAACCGCATCCCGGCGACCTCGTCCGGATCCGGCGTCAGCTCGAAGCGATCGCGCAGCAGCGACTTGATCGCCGACAGTGCGATCGGCTTGCCGCTGACATCGCGCTCCGCCGCGCCGTGAAACACGCGCAACTTCGAGCGATCGGGATTTGCGGCGAGCCGCGTGATCAGCTCGTTGATCAGCCGCGTCTTGCCGGTGCCCTGATTACCGACGACGGTGACCAGCTGCGGCGCCTGGAAATCGATCGCGCGGGTGACGATATCGTCGAGCTGCGCGAGCTTGTCCTCGCGTCCGACCAGCGCGCTGCGCACGACGCGGAGCGGCTCGGGCTCGGTATCGATCCGTAGCAGGCTGCGATGACGTTCGGGCACCACGTGGTGCGGCCCCCCCGTCGGCCCCTTCGCCCGCGGCATCCCGACCGGCGGTGATAACGTCGGCGATCTCATCGCGCCACCCGCGGGC
>JACCYD010000143.1 GCA_013696695.1 Deltaproteobacteria bacterium
CAGATGTGCCCGCTGACCCCGGACCACTCGTTCTTTCGCACGGCGCTATCGACCACCGACACGCGCAGCGCGGGCCGCGGCGGTACCAAGGTCGGCGAGGCGATCAAGGTCGCGCTGCGCGGGTTTCCGGCCGGGCCGGGCGCGAAGCTGATCGTGCTGATCACCGATGGCGACGATCAGGATCCGTATTCCGAGGAAGCGGCGAAGCTGGCGCGCGATGCGGGCGTCCGGATCATCACGATCGGCTTCGGCAGCAAGGAAGGCAGCCAGATCACGCTCGTGGATCCGAAGACCAAGGCGCGCTCGTTGCTGATGCACGATGGCAAGCCCGTGATCAGCAAGCTCAACTCGGAACAACTCGAGAAGATCGCGCTCGTCACCGAGGGCGTCTACATCCCCGCCGGCACCTCGGCGATCGATCTCGACGACATCATGAAGAGCCACGTCCAACCGATCGTGCGCTCGGCGGAAGCGGCAGCCCAGCGCGCGATTCCTGCCGAGAAGTTCCAGTTCTTCGTGTTCGCGTCGCTGCTGCTGCTGCTCGCCGCGCTGTTCGTCGGCTCGGGAAAGGATCGCGAATGAGAGCCGCGATCGTCGTACTGTGCCTCGTTCTTGCTGCCTGTGGCGGCGACTACCGCGCGGCACGCGAGACCTATAACGAAGGCGTCGCGGCGCTGGCCGGCGGCGTTCACGAAGGCGCGGAGAAGCTGCTGCTCGAGGCCCGCAGCGCGGCCGGCGTCGATCCCGAGCTGCGGTTCCGCGCGGCGTTCGATCTCGGCGTCGCGTACGCCGAGCACGCGCAGAAGGTCAGAGGCGCAACAGGTGGGGCGCCGAATGCAGAGCCCGATCTCGCGAAGGCACTCGAGCTCGCACAACAGGCGGTGTCGTGGTTCTCCGATGCCGCGCGCCTCCAGAAGGACGACCCGCCAACCCTGGCCAACCTGGTGGTGATGCGAGCACGCGTGCAAGCCCTCACCGACGAGCTGCGCAAGGCCGAGGGCAAGCTCGAGGCCCGCCTCGACGCCGCGATCAACGATCAGCGCGCGGTGCTCGAGGAGGCGCGGATCGCCTGGTACACGATCAAGGCGACGGGTGGCAGCGATCCGCTCGCGCAGCAAGCGCCGTTGACCAAGCTCGCCGATCGCGAGCGCGGCGTGGTGTCGGAGGTCGGCGTGGTGTCGGATCTCGCCGCCGACGAGATCGATGAGGTCGCCAAGAAGCCGGAGGACAAGCGCACCGACGAGGAGAAACTGCGCATGGTCCAGCTCAAGGCGCTCGATCTCTACGTCCAGGATGCGCGCACGCGGATCTCCGAGGCGCGCCGCAAGCTCCAGGACCTCGCCGCGGAGGAAGGTGTCGCGCGTGCCGAGGCCGCGTTGATCTCGCTCAAGCGCGCCAGAGAGCAGCTGCTCGATCCGATCACGGTGCTGCGTGGCGTCGCGCAGGACGAGGTCGCGCTCCTGCAGGACACCTCGCTCGGTGGCGGTGGGAAGAACAGCTTGCTCGGGAAGATCGACGGCCCGATCCCGGGCTGGCTCGCCCCGGCACTGTTGTCGGAGCGCCAGAACGGGCTGCGCGATCGTGTCGAGGAGGTCAAGGCGCGCCTGGTGACGGCGGTGACCGAGCCCGCGACGGTCAAGCCCGACGAGCCGCCCGATCCGCAGCAAGCGAAGGCGCTCGACCGCATCCGCGCGGCGTTGCCATCGGTGATCGGCGCCAGCGAGGCAATGGAGCGCGCGCGGCAGACGCTCGGCGCGAACAAGCTCACCGAGGCGCTCGATCACGAGCGAGCCGCGCTCGAAGCCATCGCGAAGGCGATCGAGCAGTTCTCCGACCTCAAGCAGACCGTCGAGCTCGCCTACGCCGAGCAGCAGCAGATCGGCAAGCTGCTGTCGCCGGATGCCAAGGACCTGGATGCGAGAGATCGCGCGACGCAGACACGCGACGGCTTGGCGCGTAACGTCGATCGCATGAAGCGGCTGCAGGGGCTGATCGCCGATGCGCTCGCGGACGCCGAGAAGGCTCCCGGGCCGCAACCGCCCCAGGGCGGTGGAGCGATCGATCCAAAGGCCAAGGAAGCGCACGAGCAGCAGCTCGCGGCGTCGAAGCAGCAACTCGCGCGCGCCGAGCAGCTCCGCGGAGAAGCCGCGACGGCCCTCGACGCGCTCGCGAAGGCCCTCGCCGACAACAAGGATCCACTACCGCCGCAGGGTGATGCCGACGCCAAGCTCACCGAGCTGCGTAAGCTGTTGTTCTCGGTGATCGAGCACCTCCAGCAGCTGATCCGCGATCAGGGCGAGACC
>JACCYD010000147.1 GCA_013696695.1 Deltaproteobacteria bacterium
AGTCTCGCCCGTCACGCGCACGCCCTACGGCTACCACGTCATCCTGATGACCGAGCTCCGTCTGGCGGAGACGCTCGCTCGCGAGCAGGTGTTCACCGCGCTGCGAGGCCAGCTGTTCGCACAGTACACCGCTGGGCTGATGAAGACCGTGGCACACGAGAGCCACCCCGAGCTGCTCGAGCCGGTCGAGCCGGGTGACGATCCATGACCCCGTTCGGCGAGATCATCCGGCGCGCGGTCGAGTCAACTCCCGACGCGGTCGGCGGCTCGTTCGCCGATTCGACCGGTGAGATGGTCGATTGCTTCGCGAAGTCCTACAACCCACTCGACTGGGCGATCCTGACCGCGCACTACGGCGTCATCCTCGCGAACCTTCAGGCCGTGTTCGGCATCTGGCACTTCGGCGGGCCGGAGTTCTTCGTCGCGCAGCACCAATCGCTCGGCATCGTCGTCCAGGCGCTCGACGGCGGCTACTTCGCGCTGATCGCGGTCGATCGCAAGGCGAAGGGCAAGCCGCCCGACGACGACTTCGCGAACCACGCGCTCGCGTCGCTGCGCGTGGCCGCTCCTGCGTTACACCGGGAGATGGCATGAGGCGGATGATCACGCGCGCGAGACCGTCTCGCGCGCTACTCCGCGCGCGACCGTCTCGCGCGCTACTTCTCCCGCTCGTCGTCCTCGCACTCGTCGCCGCGGCACGTCCCGCGCACGCCGATAGCTCCGATTACGATCCGTACAGCCAGGGCTGGCAGGGCCTCGGCGCGTTCGTCGGGCTCGCCGAAGGCATGGGCTTCGAGGTCGACTCGCGCGTGTCGCTCGACTGGCCCGAGATCTCGGCGACCGACATCCTCGTGATCATGTTCCCGCTGCAGCGGGTCGATCCGAATCGGCTCGGCGCGTTCGTCAACGCCGGTGGCAACGTCCTGATCGCCGACGACTTCGGCGAAGGCAAGGACGCGCTGACGGCGCTCGGCGTGCTCCGCAACGAGAGCGGATCGATCCGCGCCAGCCGCTATCAGAACGATCAGCTGTGGGCGCCGATCGCAAATGCGCGCGGCGATCACCCGATCGCGAATGAAGTCGGCGACGTCATCACCAATCACCCCGCGGTGTTCTCGCGCGCCGACGGCGCAACCACGGTCGTCGCGTTCGAGCAGGGCTCGGTCGTCGTCGCCGGCGAACGCGGCAGCGGCAAGTTCATCGCGGTCAGCGATCCGTCGATCCTGATCAACCGCATGCTGCAGAGCTTTCCCGGCAACGTGCAGCTCGCGGCGAACATGCTGCGATGGCTCGATCGCGGCGGCAAGGCACGCCGCGTCGTCCTGGTGCGCGGCGACTTCGGAATGTTCGGTGAGCCGCGCCCGTTCATCGACGACGCCAGGGGGAGCGAGGTCGGTCGCTCGGTCGGCGAGCTCAACTTCTGGCTCAGCGAACGCCGCGCGTGGTTACTGACGCCCGCCGCGATGAAGGTGCTCGCGGCGACGCTCGCGATCGTGCTGCTGATCCTCGCGATGCTCGCCCTACCCATACGCCGCGGTCCGAAGATCGATGGTGGCTGGCTGCGCTTCGCCCGGCCGCTCCGGCGCGACGAACCGCACGGCTTGATCGCCGCCGCCGATAAAGGTGGTGGCTCGAACCTCGTGCTCGCGTGCATCCTTCGCGATCACGTGCAGGTGCTGCTCGCCGGCGCCACCAATCGACTCGAACCGCTCTACACGGTGCCCGAGCCGCAGCTGGCCGCCGATGTCGCGCGGGTCGGTGGTCCGGAAGCCGCGGTCGCGTTGTCGCGCGTGTATCGCAAGCTGCGAGCGTTGCCGAGTCGCGGTCAGGCCGCGGCACCGTGGAGCGCAGGCCATCTCGCGCGTCGCGATTTCGATGCTCTCTATCGGGAAGTTGCCGAGCTGTGTCGTACTCTCGGCAGCGAATTACCGGGTGATCCCAAGTCGATCGCGGCGGCTCCCACGCCGAAGACCGAGCCACCCCGTCAAGCTGCTTAACCTCGTCTCGCACGCTCGGCCAACCAATCATGCCTTCCACGCTCACACCCGATCGCGTCGCCCGCGTCAGCCAGCTGTCTCGCGCCATCACCGAGGAAGTTGGCAAGGCATTCATCGGTCAGCCCACGATCACCGAGGCGTTGATGATCGCGTTGCTCGCGCGCGGACACGTCTTGATCGAGGGCTATCCGGGCGTCGCGAAGACCACGCTGGTCAAGGCGTTCTCCGGCACGCTCGGCTGCCACTTTCGCCGCATCCAGTTCACGCCCGATCTGCTGCCGTCCGACATCACCGGCACGTACATCCTCGACATGCGCACCAACACGTTCGTGCTGCGCGAAGGCCCGGTGTTCACCCACGTGCTGCTCGGCGACGAGATCAACCGCGCACCCGCGAAGACGCAATCCGCCTTGCTGGAGGCGATGCAGGAGCACCAGGTCACGATCGAGGGCGAGACCCGCACGCTCGCCGAGCCATTCATCGTGCTGGCGACGCAGAACCCGATCGAGCAGGAAGGCACCTACCCGCTCCCCGAAGCGCAGGTCGATCGGTTCTTGATCAAGCTCAAGATGGGCTATCCGTCGGGCGCCGACGAGAAGCGCATGCTGTCGACCTACGACAAGCCGCCGATTCCGGTGCGCCCGGTGGTCGGCCCGTCCGACGTGCTGGAGATGCAGGCGCTGACGCAGGAAGTGTTCGTCGCGGAGGAGTTGCTCGATTACGTGATCGGGCTCGTCGCGTTCACGCGCAGCCACGCCAGGGTCTATCTCGGAGCGTCGCCGCGCGCGGGCCTCGCGCTGATTCACGCATCGAAGGCGATGGCGCTGCTGCGAGGCCGCGACTTCGTGCTCCCCGACGACGTCCGCAACCTCGCGGCCTTGGTGCTCAGTCACCGCATCCTGATGACGCCCGAGGCCGAGCTCGAGGGCCAAACCGGGAACCACGTGGTCGCCGAAGCTGTCGACAAGGTCGGCTTCAAGATGCCGAAGCGCGCATGATTCCCCGCCTCGCCACACGCGGAAAGCTCGTGCTGGCGACGGCCCTGTTGTTCTTGATCGTCGGCGCCTTGCACGGCGCACCACCGCTGGTCGGCCTCGCGGGCTCGATCCTCACCGTGCTGCTCGCGCTCTACCTCGCGTTCTACCCGACGGCGATCTTGCTCCGTCGCAAGAAGATCGAGCTGTCGTGGTGGGTGCCTCCCGGCGATCAACCCGGCGGTGCGCTCTCGGCGGAGCGTCAGTTCCAGCTCCACCTCGCGTTCCGCAACCACGGCAGTCGCAAGCTCCGCATCCTCTACACCAGCATCCTCGGAGCCAGCGGCCTCGAGATCAACGAGCGCCCGAGTGCGACCGTGAAGCGCGGCCAGCAGGTCGAGGTCACCACGACGGTGAAGCCGCTCGCCGCCGGCTACCAGGTCCTTCACGGCGCCGCGCTGACGTTCGGCGACGCACTCGGCCTGTTCGACATCGAGGCGTACTTCCCGAATCCGATCGCCGTCAAAGTGTTCCCGCGCACGATGGCGCTCCGCGGTCAGCCGGTGCGCGCCATCGGCGGCGCGCTCCACGAATCGATGGGCATGCACCACGTTCGCCGCCGCGGTCTATCGGGCGAGCTCCGCGAGCTGCGCGAGCACAGCCACGGGGATCCGTTCAAGTTCATCGCGTGGAAGGCCACCGCCCGTCGCGGCCGACTGATGGTCCGCGATCTCGAGAACGAGATCGTGACCACCCACGTCGTCATGCTCGATGTCGGCGCGGGCATGCGCACCGGCGCGCTCGGCAAGACGCCGCTCGACTGGGCGTGCGATGCCACCACCGCGCTCGCGCGCGCGGCGATCAACTCCTCCGATCGCGTCGGTCTCGTCGGCTTCGACACGCGTCCCGTGGTCGAGCTCGGCGTCGACACCGGCCACAATCACTACCTGCAGATCGTCGATCGCCTCCTCGACATGCGATCGATCGTCGACGAGGACCTCACCGACGTCACCGCCGGCGAGCTCGTCGCCCTGGTCGCGCGGTACCTCGCCCACCAGGAAGCGATCGACGTCCGCGTCAAGCTCGCGCCGCCGCTCGACGATCCGCGCTGGTCTTCGATCCAGGCCGGGCCTGATGGTCAGCTCTACGATGTCGCCGCCACCGGCCGCCTCTGCAAGCGTCTGATCGAGATGATGGCGAACGCGAGCGATCGCAACGCGAAGGGCGCCGACAAGCGTCGGCAGGCGCCGATCGTAGAATCCGACAGCCAGCTCGCGCCCCTTCGCCAGTTCTGCCGGATGCGCGGCATCGAGCTTCCCTACCGCACCTCGTGGGAGCATGGCCGTCGCGCCGCGGGCTTCGCGCTCGCCGTCGAACGCGCCGTCTCGAGCGGCCGCCCCGATGTCGCGATCCTGATCTCCGATCTGTCCGGCTTCGGCGAGGACGAGCCGCGCGCCATCCGTGCGATCGCACGGCTCCGCAAGGCCGCGGGCAGCGTCGTCGTGCTCGTGCCGTCCGCCGCCGCGTTCATGCCGTTCGCCTCGTCGCCGCACGGTCAGCGCGTGCGCGAGCTGATGGTGCGCGACCAGCGCGCCGCGATCGATCCGGGTCGCCGCCTCCTCCTGCGCCACGGCATCATGGTCGTCGAGGGCGGCCCGGCCGACAGTCTCGAGCGCCTGATCGGCGGCGCCTCGCGCCTCCGCCGCGTCGGCTGATCGCGGCCCGGGTTATCCTCGGGCGGTGAGTGACGAGCTCGTGGTGGTGGCGCGCGGCGATCTCGAGCGAGCCCTCGCTTGGACTACTCGGCAAGTAGCTACAACGATGGTCAGAGCGGGAAGCCCATCGCGTCGCTCGAGCCGAGGTCATCGATCCAGGCGCAGGGCATGTGCGGGCCGAGTTGCAGTGCGGCCCAGCTCTTCTTGTCGACCACGATCGCGCCGGCGACCGCGTGGGGCGCGAGCTGGCGCAGCAGCTTGAGCGCATCCTTGGCCGCACCGCGGATCGACGAGCCCTCGGCGACGCGCCCGGCGATGTCCTTCGCGAACGCGATCTTGAACAGCGCCTCGCCACCTGACGTCGACACCGCACACTCGTCGTCGGCCCACGTGCCGATCGCGGGCACGGAGGCATCGTCGATCGCGCCGGCGCGCCGGAACACGGTGCCACCGGTCGAGGTCGCGGCCGCGAAGTTGCCGGCCTTGTCGCGAGCGACCGCACCGACGCCACCTCCCTCGGTCAGCGTGGGCTTGCCGCCCGCCTGGATCTCCGCCTGGACCTCGCGCCAGCGCTGCAA
>JACCYD010000612.1 GCA_013696695.1 Deltaproteobacteria bacterium
GCCCTCGCCGATCGCGTCGGTGATCAGCGTCGAGAGGCGTGGGTTCGAGAGTGCGACGAAGCGGCGTGGCGTGACGCCGTTGGTAACGTTGGTGAACCGCTCGGGCCACAGCTCCGCGAAGTCGCGCAGCACGGTCTCGCGCAACAGCCGCGAGTGCAGTGCGGCGACGCCGTTGATGTGGTGCGAGGCGACGGTCGCCAGGTGCGCCATGCGCACGGTCTTCTCGCCGTACTCGCCGATCAGCGACATTCGCTGGGCGCGCTCGTCGTCGCCCGGCCACTTCGCTGCGACCTCGTCGAGGAAGCGGCGGTTGATCTCGTAGATGATCTCCATGTGGCGCGGTAGCAGGCGCTGCATCAGCGGCAGCGGCCAGGTCTCGAGCGCCTCGGGGAGCAACGTGTGGTTGGTATACGCGACCGACCGGCGCACTTGATCCCACGCCTCGTCCCAGCCAAGGCCGTGGACGTCCATCAGGATGCGCATCAGCTCGGGCACCGCGAGGGCGGGGTGCGTGTCGTTGAGCTGCACCGCGAACTTGTCGGCGAACTCGCGGATCGGCGCGCGCTGGAGCAGCAGGCGAATGCAATCTTGCAGCGCGCAGCTGACGAAGAAGTACTGCTGCTCGAGCCGCAGCTGCTTGCCGGCCGGGCTCGAGTCGTTCGGGTAGAGCACCTTGGTCAGGTTCTCGCTGCGGATCTTTTGATCGACCGCACGCCAGTACTCGCCGATCTGGAACGCGTCGAGATCGAATTCCTCGTCGGCGACGGCGCTCCACAGCCGCAAGAAGTTCGTGGTGGTGGTGCCGTAACCCGGCACGCAGGTGTCATACGGCACGCCCTTGACGATGTTCGCCGGGATCCAGCGCGCGACGTACTTGCCGTGCTCGTCGGTGACGTGATCGACCCAGCCACCGAAGCCCACCGTGTGCTCGATCTCGAAGCGACGCACCTCCCACGGGTTGCCCCTGCGCAGCCACCGATCGGTGCGCTCGACCTGCCAGCCATCGCGAATGTCTTGATCGAAGATGCCGAACTCGTAACGCAGGCCATGACCGACCGCCGGGATATCGAGCGTCGCGAGCGAATCCATGTAGCAGGCCGCGAGCCGCCCGAGACCACCGTTGCCGAGCCCGGGCTCTTCCTCGTGTTCGATCAGCTCCTCGAGAGACACACCGGTCGTCTCCAGCGCTTGCTTCGCCGGGGCCTCGAGCCCGAGCGTGAGCAAGCTCGCGCCGAGCTGCGGCCCGATCAGATATTCAGCCGACAGGTAGACGACGCTGCGGTGCTTGCCGGTGTAGTAAGTCCGAGCCGAGCCGATCCAGCGATACAGCAAGCGATCGCGCACGGCGTACGCGAGTGCGAGGTAGTAGTCGTTGCGCGTCGCGACGTCGGGAAACTTCGCCAGCTCGAAGAACAGCTTCTTGACGATGTCCTTCCTCAGCGTGGCCGCGTCGTCACGAGGCTTCAGGTCATCCCCATCACTCGTCATGACGGCGAACCTATCGCCAAAGCTCGACGACTGCCGCGAGGCTAGCCATCGATTTGGTCGACCTCGAGGGTCGTGCTTCCGCTGCCGCCTTGTCGCGTAGGTGCGAAGCGAATGCGTTTGACGACACCGGCGATGCAGGCCTTGAACGCGGGCGTCGGCAGCGTCGCGCCGCGCCCCCATCCCGCGACACGCCCGAGACCTGCCGGCGAGACCGCGATGTTGATGGTGAACACGCCGTCCTTCGTCTGTTTCTCGATGCACTCGAAGATCGATTCGTTGACCTCGGCCAGCGAATCCTCGAACAGCTTCTTCGTCAGCTTCGGCGGGTTCACCTTCGCGGCCATCGCGGCGTGCGCAGGCAGCGTCACCACACCGCACATGCGATCTCGATCCTGTCGCGCGTATTGCCACGCCGTGACCGCGGCGTTGACCACGCGCTCCGGTGGCGCACCGTTGGCGAGCACCACGGACACGACCTCGCCGTCGCGATTGATGCAGACCTCGAGATCGACGGCAGCCGCGAGCTCGGGAATCGCACCGGTCCTGGGCTTCGGAAGCTTCGGCCTCGGTGGCGCCGCGCTCCCCTCGCCGCTTCCACTGCGCACGCTCGCGCCCTCGCCGCTCCCCTCGCCGCTTCCACTGCGCACGCCCGCGACCGCGCTCTCGCCGCTCCCCGCACTTCCACTGCGCACGCCCGCGCTCTCGCCGCTCCCCGCACTTCCACTGCGCGTGCTGCCGCTTTCAGTGCTTCCTGCTGCGATCGCGCTTCCGCTTCCGCGCGGCTCCCCGCTTCCCGCGCTCTCCTTCGAGCTCTTGCCACGTGTCGACACGATCGCGATCGTCGCGCCGATCACGACGCCGCCGATTACTACGCCGATCACGACGTACAAGCCGATGCCCCGCTTCTTTGCGGCGCGCATCTGCATGCCGTGTCCCGCGCCCATCGGGCCCGACGGTCGGTCGGTCGCAACCGGCATGTCGTTCTGCGACTGGAAGCCGGCGCGTGGCGTCGCGCGAAACTGCAGTGACATGCTCGCCACGGGCGTCGCGTCGTTTCGCAGGTCGGTACCCGCGATCGGCGTCGGTGCCTGCGCGATCGGATCGACCGCCTTTGGCATGTCGTTCTGCGATTGGAAGCCCGCCCGCGGCGTCGCTTTGTACTGCATCGACGAATCCGCCGCCGAGCTCGGTGTGGCGAACGGCGACAACACTCCTCTCGGCGGCAGCGTCGTGAGCGCGATTCCCACGGACTCACCGAGCGCCGTGAACGTGCCGGTGACTTCGCGCATCGTCGGCCGCCCCTCGGGCTCCTTGTCGAGCAAGCGCGCGACCAACACGTCGAACGGCGGCGGCAAGCCCGGACGGATCGAGCTCGGTACCGGCGGCGCTTCGCCGAGGTGCATCGCGCAGACCTCGACGCGCGACGACGCGATGAACGGCGGCCGTCCACACGCCATCTCGAACGCCACGCAACCGAGTGCGTACGCG
>JACCYD010000160.1 GCA_013696695.1 Deltaproteobacteria bacterium
GTCGACCGCGAGGCTGGCGAATGCAGCGACTTCGCTGGCCGGTGGTTCGAGTGCTGCCCCCGCGATCCGCGCGTCCTGAGGTGGCGTCGACGACGCTCCCACCGCGGCAATCCCTAGAGCGACTACACCCGATCCTGCGAGAAGATAGCGACGTCGCATCGACCTGGATGTAGCTGCATCCAGCGGACGGCACAACAATTCTTCCCTGGTTCGTTCCGTGTCATCGCTCGTGGTGTACGGTCCAAACTCTGCGGTTCGTACTTTTGATCGCGGTCTTGGTCGCGTGTCGGTCGGAGAAACGTCCGACGACACCGCGCGAAATGCCGCTGCCTTCGATCCAGGTCGGAGCATGCGGACAACCGGGGCGCGACGGCGTGATGAGCGCGGCACCGAAGACCGATCGCGCCGATCGCGATCTCGACGGCGATGGCGTGGCCGAGAGCATCGTGGTCGATCGCGCGATGTGTACGGCCGAAGGCAACTGCTACTGGAACGTGTTCCTGTCGCCGCACGTCGATCGCGCGACAGGAGTCGCGGCGACAGGTGAGTGCGCGCGCTACGCCGGCACGTTCGCGGCCTCGGCCCTCGAGCCGCTGCCCTCGCGAGGGGACGACAACCTCACCGACATCCGGGGCTACTGGAACCTACACGGCGGCAGAATGTTGCTGCAGTCGTACCGGTTCGTGCGCGGTGGTTATCAGCTGGTCGAGGCGCTCGTCTGCCGGCGCGGTGGATCCGACGACAAGCTGGAATGCATGGACGAAGAGCGCTGAACTCCGCGAATTCTGTTACGATCATCCTTGGGTGAGCGATACCGGGCGCAACAAGACCGTTGTCACCGCGATCTCGAAGATCAGCGATCGACCGGTCGCCAAAGAAGCTTGCCTGGTCGTCATCTACGGGCTCGAGCTCGGCAAGAAGTTCAACCTGAACCGGCCGCAGATCATCATCGGTCGGTCGTCCAAGGCTGACATCCAGATCGATCAGGAAGCGGTCTCTCGCAACCACTGCAAGATCATCAACACCGGCAACGCGATCATGCTGCGCGACATGGGTTCCACCAACGGGACCTATGTCAACGACGAGATGATCGACGAGTACGTGTTGCGCGACGGCGACTTCATCAAGGTCGGTCGCTGCATCTTCAAGTTTCTGTCGGGCAACAACATCGAGAACGCCTATCACGAGGAGATTTACCGGCTCACCACGGTCGATGGTCTCACCCAGGTGTTCAACCGCCGCTACTTCGTGGAGACGCTCGAGCGCGAGATCGGGCGCGCACTGCGCTATCGCCGCGATCTGTCGCTGATCATGTTCGACATCGATCGGTTCAAGGGCGTCAATGACAGCTTCGGTCACCTCGCCGGCGATCACGTGCTCAAGCATCTGGCGTCGGTGATCAAGACGCGGATCCGCCGCGAAGACGTGCTCGCCCGCTACGGCGGCGAGGAGTTCGCGATCGTGCTGCCCGAGATCGATCTCTACAACGCGATGCAATTCGCGGAGAAGGTCCGCAAGCTCGTCGAGGCCGCCGAGTTCAAGTTCGAGGACGCAATCATTCCGGTGACCGTCTCGATCGGCGTCGCGAGTCTGCGCGGCGAGATCGAGGATGCCCTCGAGTTCGTCAAGCAGGCCGATACGCACTTGTTCGCGGCCAAAGAGGGCGGCCGCAACCGAGTGATGGGATAGCGGTTCGATGTCTCGCTCCGACGCTGCTGCGACCGAAGTCGATAGCGCGAGAAGGTTAAAAGAGAAGAAGCGCGTCCTCGCGGCGCTCGTCGTTCACGATCTGCGGAGTCCACTCGCCGGGATCCAGGGCTATCTCGATCTACTCCGCGAGGAGCTCGCCACCTTCGAGGGCGCGCCGAAGGCCGATGCAATGTCGTATCTCGACGACGCGACCACGCTGGTCGGCAAGGCGCTCGGTTTGGTCGCCACCATCCTCGACGTCGACGAGCTCGAGGACGGCATCCTGCGTGTCGTCCGCGCGCCGGCCAACGTCGCCGAGCTCATCGATCGCGCGCGCGCTGGCAACCGCGCGAACATCCAGGTTCGCCAGCTCCGTTACGAGCTCGCGTGCGATCCCGCGCTCGAGGCGAGCCTCGATCGCGATCTGTTCGCGCGCATCTTCGAAAATCTGCTCGATAACGGTGCGCGCTACGCGCCGCGCGGCGGGGTGCTGTCGGTGACGGCGTTGCGGGATGACGAC
>JACCYD010000163.1 GCA_013696695.1 Deltaproteobacteria bacterium
TCGTAGCCGGTGAGCACGACGTAGACGTCCTCGCTCGGACGGACGCGAATCGCGACCTCGGTGGTGGCTTCCGAGCCCTTGCGGAAGTCCCACTTCGCCGGATAGACGGCGCCGAGGTTGTCCTTCGCGTGGTGCCAGATCGAGACCTGCGCGGACACCGACGACTTGTGCTCGTCGGAGCTATGCATGATCCGCTCGTAGAGGAACGTGTAGTCACCGAACTCGAACGCCGAGCACTTCTTGCGCTCGACATCGTCGTTCGAGCGGCACGGCGCCATGTCGGGCAGCGCCCGCATCGTGCAGCCGGTGTCCGGACACAAGCCCTTCGCGGACGCCTTGGTGATCCGCGGGACCTGCGCGCAGTCGACGGCATCGGTCATGTCCTTCGGCACCGCCGTCGGGAAGCTGCAGCGCAGGATCGCGACGGTGTCGTTGGAGAGATCGAGATAGCGCAGCGCCCACGCCGCGCGCTCGGCATCGGTCTTGTTGTCGGCGAGGCCGATGTCGATCGCCGGGCGATCGATCGTCTTGTCGATCTGGCGGTCGTACGCCTTGCCGCCGAACCCGACGAACATGATGACGACGCCGAGGTGGACGATGTAGCCGCCGTACTTGCGGTGCTTCGCGGCGATCAGGCCGAAGAACGCGGTGAGCGGATCGCTTCCCGACTGCTTCCTGCGCACCGAGATGCCGCGCACGAACTCTTGCATGATCGAGGTCAGCGCGAATGCGCAGACGCCGAAGTTGACCAGCGACATCGGCAGCTGGATCGCCTCGTGGAACAGCGCGCTGCGGTGCGTGGTCTGCGGGAAGAAGATCAACAGGAAGATGATCGTCACCGCCATCGCGCCGAGCGGGATCATGAACTGCTGGAGCAGCTTCTCGCCGGAGGTTTTTCGCCAGGCGAGCAGCGGCGCGGCACCGCCCATGAACAACAACACGATCCCCGCGAACGTCATCCACCGATCGAAGAACTCGATGCCGATCGACACACGGGCACCGTCGAGCGCCTCGCTGATCGTCGGGAACATCGTGAAGAACAGCACGAAGAACGCGCACAGCAGCAGGATCCAGTTGTTCACCAGGAACGCGAACTCGCGCGACAGGAACGACTCGAAGTTGGTGCGTGCGGACAGCTTCGGCGCTCGATAGATGACGAGCCCGATCGAGACGACGAGGATCACCGCCATGAACACGATGAACTGGAGCGCGAGCACGTTATCCTCACCGAACGCGTGCACCGACTGCACCGCGCCCGACCTCGTCATGAACGTTCCGAAGATCGTCAGGAAGAAGGTGAGGATGACGAGCATGCAGTTCCATATCTTCATGCCGCCGCGCTGCTCTTGAATGATCGCGCTATGTAAGAAGGCTGTGGCTGTGAACCAGGGTATGAACCCCGCGTTCTCCACCGGATCCCACGCCCAGTAGCCGCCCCAGCCGAGCTCCTCGTACGCCCAGCGACCGCCGAGGATGAGGCCGACCGAGAGGCAGCCGAAGCAGATCAGCATCCACACGCGAACCGAGCCGAGCCACAGATCGTCGAGCCGGCCCGATGCCAGCGCACCGATGCAGAACGCGAACGGCACGGTGGCCGCGACGAAGCCCGTGTAGAGCATCGGCGGGTGGATGATCATCCAGTAGTTCTGGAGCAGCGGGTTCAAGCCCTGACCATCGGCCGGCGGCGTGGTGAGGAAGGTCGCGAACGGGTTCTTCGTGAAGATCAGCAGCGACAGGAAGAAGACCTGCACGCACATGATCGTCGCGACGACGTAGCCCATCATGTCGCGGTGACGGCGGTGGTTCACCGCGATCGCGATCATCGAGAACAAGGAGAGGATGAGCACCCAGTAGAGGAGCGAGCCGTCGAGGCCACCCCAGAACGCGGTGATCTTGTAAGCGGTGTCCATCGAGACGTCGCTCGTGGCGGCGACGTACTTGATCGAGAAGTCGTGCGTCAGGAACGCGTAGATCATCAGCGCCGACGCGAGGCCGATCAGCGCGCCGAAGCCATACATCCCGTAGACGACGGAGCTGACGAGCTTGCGACTCTTCATCGCGTTACCGGCGATGCCGGCGCCGACGCACCATGCTGCGACCACGTAGGCCGCGAGCAGGGCGATCGTACCGACCAGGGCGACCGGCGAAAACGGTGCGGTGTCGTTCATGACGGGCTGCCCTTACTCGTACTTCAAGTTCTTGTTGACCTGGGCGCCGTCGTACTTCGAAGGGCACTTTGCTTGGAGATCGGTGGCATCGACGACGTACGCGAGATCGGTCTCGAGCGGTGCGCCGAGCTGGGTTGCCATTTCCTTGGCCTGGGCGGAAGCAACGAGGCGGCCGGTGGCGACGACCTCCGACTGATCCTTGAACGTGTCGGGCTTCGGGCCCTTGCTGAACACGCGGATCTTCTTGCCCGACTTGTGGAGCACGAACGTGCGGATCGTCTGCTGATTGACGACCTTCTCCTGGATCGTCCCGGCGACGACCCAGCCGTGCACCTTGAGCTCCTTACCTTCGAGCCGCGACAGATCACCTGCCAGCAGCTCGTCAACCATCATGTACGTCTGCGTGCTGCCCATACCGGCCTTCACGAAGAACACCACACCGCCAATGGCAACCGCCGCGGTGAGCACGATCTTGAGGACGGTACTGTTTTGCATCGCCATGAATTGAAAGCCTTTCCGCTGGGCTCTTGCGCCCGTAAAACCGTCCCGGCGGTCTGGGCAACCGTACCACGTGCTGCCGCATTCCAAGCTGGCCCAAAAAGGGAATGACCCTCAGAAATCAGAGGCGGTTACGGCTCCCGCCCGTTAGCCACCGATGCCGATCATGTGCTTCTGCGGGCCTCCGTCGCCGGTCCGCAGGAACTCGTGACCCGCGCGCTTGCCGGTGACCGAGGTTCCGATCGCGGCGACCACGTCGTCGTCGGTCCCGCCGCGCCGCATCACGTCGCGCAGGCTGACGGCGTCGTCGTGGCCGAGGCAGGCGTGGAGCGCCCCCGTCGCGGTCAGGCGGAGCCGGTTGCAGTCGTCGCAGAAGTGCTCGGTCATCGCGGAGATGATCCCGAGCTCGCGCGCGGGATCCGCCGACAGCGCCCAGTACCGTGCCGGACCGGCGTCCTGACCTTGACCTGCGTCGCGACTGGGGACCAACGGTCCGAACGCAGCCTCGATCGCGGCGCGAATCGTGGCCGCGGACAGCTCGGCCTCGCGGTCGTAGAGCTGGCCGCCCGACATCGGCATGTGCTCGATAAACCGGGGGGTGGCGCCGCGTTCCCAGGCATAGCGGCAGAGCGCGACCAGCTCGTCGGCGTTTCCGGCGGGCCCGCCGAGTGCGACCGCGTTGAGCTTGACCCGCAGGCCGGCGGCGCACGCGGCATCGATCCCGGCGAGCACGCGCGTCAGCTCGCCCCGGCTGGTCAGCGCAGCGAACTTGGCCGGGTCGAGCGAATCGACCGAGACGTTCACCGCCGACAGCCC
>JACCYD010000165.1 GCA_013696695.1 Deltaproteobacteria bacterium
GATCTGATCCGCGGCGTGATGGCGCTCCCCGAGCCGCCGCACGTCGTGATGATCACGGCGTTCGGCTCGATCGAGACCGCGATCCGCGCGGTCAAGCTCGGCGCGTACGACTACATCACCAAGCCGTTCGAGATCGAGGAGCTGCTGCTGGTCGCCGACAAGGCCCTGCGCGAGCGCGAGCTGCGCAACAAGGTCACGCGCCTGCAGCGCGAGGTCGAAGAGAAGTTCGGGCTCGACAGCATCATCGCGAAGAGCCAGTCGATGCGCGATGTCACCTCGCTCGTGCAGCGCATCGCGCCGTCGACCGCCTCGGTGCTCGTCACCGGCGAGAGTGGCACCGGCAAGGAATTGATCGCGCGCGCGATCCACTACAACTCCGCGCGCGCCAGCGGCCCGTTCGTCGGCGTCAACCTCGCCGCCGTTCCGGAAGGCCTGATCGAGAGCGAGCTGTTCGGCCACAAGCGGGGTGCGTTCACCGACGCGCGCAACGACAAGAACGGCCTGTTCGTCGAGGCCGACGGCGGCACGATCTTCCTCGACGAGATCGGCGAGCTCGCCCTGCCGCTGCAGGCCAAGTTGCTGCGCGTGCTTCAGGAGCACGAGGTGCGGCCGCTCGGTGCAACCAAGAACCAGCGCGTCGACGTGCGCGTGGTCGCCGCCACCAACAAGAACCTCGAGGAGATGCTCGCCGACGGCAGCTTCCGCGAAGATCTCTACTACCGGCTCAACGTCATCCATCTCGATCTCCCGCCGCTGCGCTCGCGCCCCGAGGATGTCATGCCGCTCTCCGAGCACATCCTCGCGACGCTCGGGGCCCGGCAATCGCCGCCGCGCCGGATGCGCCTCGCGCCGGAGGCCCAACACCTGCTGCTCGCCTATCACTGGCCCGGCAACGTTCGCGAGCTGATGAACGTGCTCGAGCGCGGCGTAGCGCTGTGTCAGGGGGAGCTGATCTCCGACGAGGACCTCCCGCAGCAGGTGCGCGAGAAGCGGCCGAGCGACTTCCTCGGCGCCGCGGTCGCCCGCCGGATGACGGTGGCCGAGCTCGAGCGCGAGTTCATCGAGCGCGTGCTCGAGGACGAAGCCGGCAACAAGACGCGCGCCGCGCAGCGACTCGGTCTCGACCGCAAGACGCTCTATCGCAAGCTCGACGAGTATGCAAAGGCCGATGGCAAGGCGCCGACGCGGCCGTCGAACCCGACCTCCGACGGCGAGTAAGCTCGCGGCCGCGGAGTAAGCTCCGCGCATGACACGAGCTGAGGTCCGATGAGCGTCCGAGCGCGCCACGTGCTCTGCATCCTTCATGACGCCTCCGCGCTCGAACCGATCGTCGCGCGGTATCCCGGGTTCGAGATCGATCGCGAGTACTCGATCGACACGCCCGATCCGCGGATGCCCAACGCGTTCAAGGTGTGGATGGACCGTGTCGATCCGTCGATGACCGACGAAGACTGGGCGGCGATCGAGGCCCATCGCGCGGTCACCTACGTGCTGTCGCCGCCGATCGATCCGCCGCGCGCGATCGAGATCTCGACCGCGGCGCTCCGGTTGGTCAGCGACGCGCTCTCCGCCGGCGCGCTCGCCGTGAAAGGCGAGAGTGCGGGCATCGCCCACGGCGCTGCGAAGTGGAAACAGCTCGCCGCCGAGCTGAGCGATGAACAGCCAAGATTCGCGTTGTACGGCGCCTGGGTGCGGCGTCCGCTCGGCGCTGGCGGCATCCTCTACACCTGCGGCATGCACCTGCTCGGCCTGCCCGATATCGAGCTCCCCGGTGAAGCCGATGTCTTCACCGCGGTCGCGTGGCTCGATGCGTTCGGGGGCTATCAGCTGATCGAGGCACCGCAGGATACGCTCGGCGACGGCCATACGTTTCGCCACGACGAGGACGCAGAGCGACGCGTGCTGCGCAAGCTCGACTGCAAGCGCTACCCCGACGACTCGTTCTTCTACAACCCGCACGGATACTGGCGGCTCGAGCTTGCGCGTGCTGCCGCCAAGAAGAAGCCGATCGCCAAGAAGCCGATCGCCAAGAAGCAGACCGCCAAGAAGCCGACCGCCAAGAAGCCGACCGCCAAGAAGCTAGCCGCGAAGACGCGCAGGTAAGAACGTCGAATCCCCGGATTTACGACGATGTCCTATAATTGGCGCGAGTAGCCGAGACGAGACCAGCTCAGCAGCCGGCCAGGCACGGCATGCAGCCGGCGCCCTGCCCGACCAACGCGCAGAGC
>JACCYD010000171.1 GCA_013696695.1 Deltaproteobacteria bacterium
GCTGGAGGTCGCGCAGCTTCCGCTCGAGGTCGTTGTGGATGAACGTCGGCGGCTGCTTCTGGATCCCGAGGAAGTACTGCTCGTACAGCGACTTCACACGATCCATCGTCTTCTCGATGAGCTCGAGGGCCTCATCGACATTGAGGTTGACCTCCGACTGGCCCAACTTCGTCGCCACGTCCCGTCAAGATAGCAGTTTCTGCTATAGCGTCGGCGGTCGTTCGGCGGCTGCCGCCGGGCTCGGACATCCTCGTGTCGGTTATCTATTTCCTCCTGCTGGTCGGCGTCCTCGTGGTCATCCACGAGCTCGGGCACTTCGTCGCCGCCAAGCTGCTGGACGTCAAGGTGCTGCGGTTCTCCATCGGCTACGGCCGCCCGCTGGTCCGGCTCAAGCTGCGCGAGACCGAGTACCAGATCGGCATCATCCCGATCGGCGGCTACGTCCGCATCCTCGGCATCGAGACCCCGAACGAAGCCAATCCCGAGGATCGGCCGCGTACGCCACCCGAGGACGTCGGTCGCAGCTTCGAGAGCCGCCCGCTCTGGCAACGGCTCGTGATCGTGTTCGCCGGCCCGGCCGCGAATCTCATCCTCCCGGTGATCATCTACTTCGTGTTCTTCGCTGGACACACCGCGCTGCGTGCCGGCGTGATCGGCGACGTCCTCGAAAACGGTGCCGCCGCACGCGCCGGCCTCGAGCCGGGTGACCTCATCCTCGAGATCGATGGCGACTCCATTCGGTACTGGGAAGAGATCGAGGATGCCGTCCGCGCCTCGCCCGGCAAAGAGCTCCACCTCCGCGTGTCGCGCAACGGCCGCGTGTTCGAGCGTTACCTGACGCCGCTCGAGGAGACCGTGCACAGCCGCGATGGCAACACCGTGCGTCAGGGTCGCGTCGGCATCACGCACTCGCCGTTCATCCCGCTGGTCGGCGTGATCGATGGCGATTCGCCGGCTGCGCGCGCGGGGCTGCGCACCGGCGACCTGATCATCTCCGTGCATGGCCAGCCCGTGCGCAACTGGGGCGACGTCCAGCGCAGCTTCGGCAAGGTGCCGCGCCGCACGAGCCTCGCGTACTTCCGCGGCACCGAGGTGCCCGGCATCCCGCAGATCCAGCTGCTGTCGCCCGGCTTCGCCGATCTGGTGCCGGAGACCAAGGTCGGCGCGACGCTCGAGCGCTCGACGTATACGGGCCTCGAGCACGCCGAGATGTTCGTCGCGCACGTCGACGGGGGCTCTCCCGCCGACAACGCGGGCCTCAAGCAAGGCGATCTGATCGTCGCGCTCGACGACAAGCCGGTCGTCCACTGGATGGATCTCGATCAGCGCCTCCAGGCGGCTCCGACCAAGCCGTTCAAGCTGTCGTGGAAGCGCGCGGTCAAGGGCAAGCCGCAGCTGCTGTCCGCCGAGGTCACGCAGGTCCAGCGCAGCCAGCTCGACGCTTACGATCACACGGTGACGCGGCTGGTGTTCGGCGCGCACAACGACGTCGATCGCGGCCACGGCGCGACCGTGCCGATCGAGGGCCGTTTTGGCTACGCGCTGACCAAGGCGCTCGAGCGCACCGGCGAGACGATCTCGATCATGGCGAGCGGCTTCTCCCAGATCCTTCGCGGCGACACACCCGGCGAGGCGCTCGGCGGTCCGCTGCGGATCTATCGGATGACGTCGGCATCGGGCAACCAGGGCTGGGACAGCTTCCTGCTGATGCTCGCGCTGATCAGCGTCAACCTCGGCCTGCTCAACCTCCTCCCGATCCCGATGCTCGACGGCGGCCACCTGCTGGTGTTCGTGATCGAAGGCGCGCGCCGCAAGCCGCTGTCGACGAAGGCCCGCGAACGCATCCAGCTCGTCGGCTTGATCTTGATCGTGTTGATCACGCTGCTCGCCGCGGGCAACGACATCGTGCGGTTCTTCTCGTGACGCGAGTCCTCGGGATCGATTCGGCGACGCTGTCGGCGGGCATCGCCGTGCTCGACGACGATGTCGTGCTCGGCCACGCGATCCACGACACCAGCGAGCGGCGCAGCGCGGATCTCCTGGTCTCGATCGACGCGCTGTGCACGCGGCTCGGCGTCGCTCCGCTGTCGCTCGACGCGGTCGCGATCGGTGCCGGGCCCGGATCCTTCACCGGTCTCCGGATCGGGATGGCCACCGCGAAGGGCATCGCGTTCGCGGCGGGCAAGCCGCTGTGGGCGGTGTCATCGCTCGCCGCCCTCGCCTTCGATGCCGTCGGCAACATGCCGGCGCGCTCCGTTGTCGCGGTGCTCGACGCGCGACGCGGCGAGGTGTTCGCCGGGTGCTATCGCGATGGCACCCTCGTCGGCGAGGAACGCGTGATGCCACCGGTCGAGCTCGCACCGTGGGCGGCAGCGTTGGTTCCCGAAGCGGAGTTCGCTGGCGATGCACTCGCCGTCTATCCCGTGCTCGGGCCGCTCACCGATCGCTGGCTGCCGGTGATGACACCCTCGGGTGTGGCGGTTGCCACGCTCGCCCTCGCGAGCCCGCGCGTGAACGTCCTCACATCCGGTGCGCCGATGTACATCCGCGCCTCCGAAGCCGAGATCAAGTATCCAGATGGCGTGCCGGGCGCACTGCGGAAACGGTGAAGTTTTATAGCCAGCGGTTCCCGTTTGCCCGGCCCGCTCGGCGGGTTTATCGTTGAGGTGCCTGCTCATTGCAGGGAGGTTGCGTTGGAAGCTCAAAAAGTACTCCTCGAAGAACTCACTGCAGAACACCGGCGCCTCGACGAAGCACTCCAGGCACTCGAGCGCCGACGAGCTTTGACCCCGGCCGAACAGGTCGAGATGAGTCGGCTCAAGAAGCAAAAGCTTCTGACCAAAGACAAGATCGCACGCTTGTCGTAGCCAGCTCCCTTCAGTGTATGGATACCGGGAATGCCGGGATGCTGACGCCAGAGCTGCTCGAGAAGATGCGCCAGATCGGGCTACGGCTCGATCGCGCCGGCGTGTTCTGGCATGACAACGCCGCCGTCACCCATCCGCGGTTGCGCCAGGCGCTGCTGCGCTGGCTCGACGTTCGCGACGGCAAGGACATCGTCAAGCTCGACGACAAGCGCTTCGCGTACGTCGAGATCGAAGATGCCCATCTCCGCGCGCTGTCCGCACGCTGGGACGGCGAACGCTGCTTCGTACTGTGGGACGACGAGCAGGAGGCCGAGCTCGACTACGGCTCGCTCGCGGTGGCCGAGGACAACGCGTTCTATGCGCGCGTGCGTGGTCTGCGCGGCCGCATCGCGGGTCCCGCGCATCACGCGATCGCGGAGCGAATCGTCGAGCGTGGTGAGGGGTTCGCGCTCCCGGCGGCGAATCGCGAGTGGCCGATCGCAAGCGCGTGATCTGCACACCTGGTGAAAGTTCGACGGTCCGATCCGGCCGGCGCTGCGCCTAGTTGCAGGTTTCGAATGACGGCGGATCGCCTTCGTCAAACAGCCGACCGCGTTTGGAGAACCCACCATGATGAAACCTGTCCTCGCCCTGTCGTCCCTCGCCCTGTCGCTCGCCGCTTGTACCGACGATGCGATCTCGTATTCGGATGCCGTCGGCATCTCGCTCAAGGCGAAGTCGTCCGATGTGGTCGGAGGCGTCGTGGTCGACGAGAAGGCGATCACCACCGAGAGTGGAAATCCGTTCGGTGCCTTCGTCGACGATGCGCGCCGCACGCTGGGCGCCAACCCCGGCGCGATCGAGGTCGAGCATGTCGAGCTCGCGCTCGGCGGCGACTCGACCGGCGTCGCTGTGCTCGGTGACGTGTTCGCCGAGGACGTCGAGGTGCTGTTCCAGATCAACGACACCGACACGACGTACGTCGTGGCGAGCGGCACCGTGATGCCGGGCGTCACCGGCCCGCTCGATCTGAACGTGTCGTTCGCCAGCGAGATCGTCGATCCGATCGACTACGCGAAGATGCTGAACGGCAGCTTCAAGGTGATCACGCGCGGCGCTGCAGCGCCTGGCTTCGATGGCAAGTCGGCGACCGCGAACCTCCAGGTGACGTTCACGTTCGCCGCGTTCGCGGAATAGCGATCACAGCATCTTCTGGAAGTCGCGAACTAGCTCGACGACCTCGTGTTCGCCGAGCACGCGATTGCCGCGCTTCGCGGCGCCGAGCACCGCAGCGACCAGCTCCGGCTTCGGCTCGTAGCCGCGCTTCCTGAGCCAGTAGACGACGTTCGATTCGCCGCTGTAGTGGCCGATCTCGATCTCCTGCTCCTTGCCGAACGTGCCGGCGGGAACCCCGGAGTAGATCCGGTCGGCGAGCCACGCGTCGCCCTTCTTCTCGGCCTTGATGATCGCGGCTGCGTGTACGCCGGTGGCGGTGCGAAACGCGTCGCTGCCGACCAGCGGGTACTGCGGATGGATCGGCACGCGCGTCGCCTGCGAGGCCGTCTTGCACCAAAGCACGAGCTTGGTGAGGTCGTGATCCGGCAGCTCGCCGAGGAGCTTGAGGTTGAGCATGATCTGATCGAGCGCCGCGTTGCCGACGCGCTCGCCGATGCCCAGCGCCGTGCCGTGGATGCGATCCGCGCCGTATTCGATCGCGAAGATCGAGTTGACGACACCGAGGCCGCGATCGTTGTGACCGTGCCAGTCGATGCCGACGTCGGAGCGGCCCATGCCGTCGAGCATGTTGCGCGTGAACTTGATGAGGTGCTTGATGCCATCGGGGGTGGCGTGACCGACCGTGTCGCACAGGATCAGCCGCTGCGCGCCGTGCTCGACGGCGGTGCTGAACATCTTCGTCAGGATCTCGGGACGCGAGCGAGTGGTGTCCTCGGTGACGTACGCGACGGGGAGGTTGTACT